>JAJQES010000219.1 GCA_021201565.1 Tannerellaceae bacterium | reverse complement strand
CGATTTATACAGCCTTCCTCTTTCTCTAAAAAGCATCTATCTTTACAAATAGACATTAGAAAGAGAAAATAAGATCGTTTTATACAAAAAACTGATTTACTAACAAGTAAAATCATGAAAACAATAAAAATACTTTTAGGAGTTGTTTTCCTGTTCATTCTTATAAAAGGGTATACCGGTGTAGTGCGGTATCCGGATGAGCCAACCGTGCAGATAGTCCTGAAAAATTTACCGGAAGATAATGATATGCTGATTCGTGAGGGAAAAGTAAATAAAGAATATGTCCTATTGACAACCACCGAAAACGAACCATTTCTCCGGAAAGGAGTTGAAATGATCTATAAAGGAACCCTGTTTATTTATCTGTTTTTCTTTTTCCTGCTATTGCTATGTTGGTATTTATTAAAGAAAAAACAATCCGGCAGGATGGTGAAAGTACTTTTCATAGTAGCCGGGGGACTTCTTTTTCTAAAATGTTTCACCGGAGTAGTAACGCTGCGAGACGATCCCACTGTTTTTATCGTGCTTAAATATAATCCGCTCACGGAAAACCATCTCGTGAATAGTGAGCTGAATTTATTTCAGGGAGAAAAAGGATATATCACCTTATGGTATGATGAAAACCAGGCTTTCTGGCAGGACGACTTATGCGCTATCTACAAACTTCCCCTATTCATTTATTTAACCCTCTTCTTACTATTAATATATTATTATAAAAAGAAACAACAAATAATCCCCACCGGGGATCTATAAATAGCCCGGGGTTGGAAACCCCGGGTAAAGTAGCAGAATACATTTGAACATTGTAAATGTTCTACTATTTGCAAATCAAACATAAAAATCCTACATTTAACCCAAACTATAAAACCTTACTATTATGTCACAATCACTATCCTTGTTGTATGTTCATCTTATTTTTCACATTGGCAACAAATCAACGGCTTTACGTTCTGTGGAGGCTAATCCTCTTTTTCATTATATTAGTGGTATACTCAAAGAAAAAGAATGCTATCCTGTCCGTGTGAATGGAATGCCAGATCATGTCCATCTTTTATTTGTTCTTTCCAAAAATATTGCTTTAGCGGATTTGGTAAGAGATGTAAAACGATCTTCTACCAATTGGCTTAAAACGACAAATCCATATTACAGGAATTTTCGTTGGCAAACCGGTTATGGTGCTTTTTCTGTTAGTGTTTCCTCATATCAACGTGTAATTAATTATATTGATAATCAACCCCAACATCATGCAAAGAAAAGTTTCCGGGAAGAATATCTATACTTATTAAAAGAATCCGGTATAGAATATAATGAAGAGTTTTTATGGAATGACTGAAGTGGAACATTTACAATGTTCACAATGTATCATATATCTTTACCCGGGGTTTCCAACCCCGGGCTATTTATGGATCCCCCATCGGGGATCTATCTAATTTTGTTTCTGATTCTATTTAGTATTCTATAACGTTCAAACCGTCCGGATCACATACAATATACGCCGGATATACTTTTGCAGCAAAGAGGAGGAAATACTTCTGTTTTTTTAATTAGATTTGTAATCTATTGAGTCAATATACTTACACTTAAATTTTAACGGACTATGCAAAGCAAACGTATAGCAGCGGGGATTACAATCGCAATCGCTTTACCGATGGTGATTCTCTTTTTCTGGATGAAAAGCAACTATAACTCTATGATCCAACATGATGAAGATGTGAAAACCGCCTGGAGCCAGGTAGAAAATCAATATCAGCGACGTGCCGACCTGATCCCAAATCTGGTAAATACAGTCAAAGCATACGCGGAACATGAACAGGAAACCTTAAAGATGGTAGTCGAAGCAAGAGCTCTGGCCACTTCCCTGATGGTCCATCCGGAAAGTTTATCCTCCGAATCCCTCAGTCAATACCAGAACGCCCAGGCCCAGCTAAGTACCGCTTTAGGACGCCTGATGATGATCACTGAACAATATCCGGACCTGAAATCCAATCAGAGTTTCCGGGAATTACAGGTACAATTCGAAGGGACTGAAAACAGGATTGCTGTGGAACGCCAACGTTTTAATGAAACCGCCCGGAAATACAACAGCTATATCCGGAAGTTCCCCAATAATACCCTCGCCGGCATTTTCCGGTTCTCTCCGCAGGCTTATTTTACTGCTGATCCCGGTACAAACAGAGCAATTTCCATTGAATTTTAATCTTCTGATAATTCCGGCATGGTTGATGAAAGTATATACTTATTGGGTAAATGTGACTAACAGGAAAAGAAGCCCCAGGGCCACCAGGCCGAAAATAATCAATATCCATAGATAAAAACGGTGTTCCCGGATATCCCGCTTTTTCAATTGCCGGTTCACTTCCTCATACTCCTCTGCTGTTACCTGGGGTTGATTAGCCAATGGATTTTGCTTTCCGTGTTTCCGGAGCGCGTCCTTTGAACTTTTACAGCTTTCCTTCAAACGGGCACGGTTCTCCTGCGTCCGTTTCATCATATCCAACGCATGTCCTGCAAAACTCATCTTCTTTTTCCTTTCTTCATTTGATCCTACATTTACCTGTCTCAGTTATTAAAGATAATCATATCCAACCAACTCCATACTACCTAACAACCTTTTTTAAGATAAAAGAAGTAAGTAACTTACATTCGTATGAATAGAAACTATGTGAAAATAACGACCAGACTTTTTGGGTATCCTGTGTAAAATGCTATATTTATATTTCCGTATTTATATATTTCTCTCTACAAAATGTTTTTTTGTAGAAAGAAAAGGGTAGCCTCCACCCAAAAAACTTACTGTTCCGACCATTGGAGATGCTGAATGCCTTTTTTGAAACGGACTTTACTGGATTCGGAACGGCCGGATAAAGTGTTGGTTACATTCACATACAGTTCACTTCCCTGCTTAGCAGAAACAGTCAGGTTCTCTATCACAAACTTATCTGCTTTTACAACGGCAGGTCCCTGGGCATTAAATATCCCTTTTTCTGCTTTTCCTTTCAATTGTACCCGTGCGGAGCCGAAAAGACCCAGCTTTATATCCGTACAGTTTAATTCTTCCAGCATCATGTTCACATTTCCTCCGACCAAAAGCTCACAGAAATTTACCGAAACAGTTTGATTCATTCTTATATAACTTTCTTTCTCTGCCTCTATTCTCAGCAGTTCGGACCGGACCGGACTATCTGTTACAAAATCAGCACCGGCATGTAAATAAACACCGGCCAGATGTTCCGAACTGACCTTTACCATCATACAGGAAGGAGCAATCGGTTTATCGCCGGCACGTATAATCAGGCAACCCTCTTCTGTCACAGACACATCCAGATATTCAAAAAGATCCCAGTCCATCGTTACTTCTATAGTGGATAAAGCTGCTGATGCCTGTGTATACCGTATGATAGGCCAGGCGGATTTCTGATTCAGGTTTTTCTTCCGGCCTGAAGTATTCCACCCATAAATTCCTTCGCCGAATTCTATTTTATTAAAAGAAGAAACAGGGATTTGTTTAGTAACACAGTTCCCATTTCCCATCATTGCCTGTGCGGATATGGTAAAAGAGAATAACAAACTAACCCCTATACTCACTATTTTATTTTTCATATTTGGTTATTTAGGTGTGACAACTCTGCGAATCAAAATATTCTTATTTTTTAGTGAAATCAGAGCCGCCGGAGGTTTTTACATCCGCAATAACCGGATTGCCCTGACAATGGACATCACTCCCTCCGGATGCCTTGCCGGAAATTAATTCTGTAACATAGAGAAATATATCGCTGCCACCACCGGCGGAAACTTCTGCCTCTTTTGTGACAAGATCATAGCCGTGTACATCAGAACCTCCACTGGCTTTCAGGAATACTTTCGGAACCTCTCCTTTCAGATGCAGGTCGCTGCCGCCGGAGGCTTCACCTGCCAATTGTTGGGATTTTACCTGGGTCAAATAAATATCACTTCCTCCGCTGGCATATAATTCGCAACTCAATATGGTGGCCTCTTGATCTATTCGCACGTCACTTCCACCACTGGCCGTTACACTCAGACGGATCAGATCTAAAGAGGAAACCACATTCAGATCAGATCCGTTAGTCACCCGGATTTCCTGTAAATCTTCCGAATGACTGTCTACAATAAACCGGGTGGGGGCAATTCCGCCGGATTTCTCCATGGCACTAATCCGTAGGACACCATTATACACCTGTGCCGTCAGATAAGGAAACAAATTTTCATCTGTGGTAATTTCCAGACCAGCGGCTCCCGGTTGTTGGGAATAATTGAAAACGAGCGTTTCATTATTGTTTCCTTTCTCAAACAATCTTTTAAACACTCCCTTTTTTATATCTTTCCCAAACTCTATTTTAGTATAATCCGGTACTGGCAGTTGCCTGGTAACAATCACTCCATTTCCCTCTATGCTTTTCGCGGACACGGTACAGACACAGAACACCAGGCAGAGTCCAGCCCATATTCTTCCTGAAATTTTCATACGTATAGTCATAATTGTTTACAAATCGTTAAGTAGTCTCTTATTTTCTTTTACAACTGGCCCCTCCGGAAGTGCTGACCCGGCTATTGGCTTCACCACGATAGCGGATATCACTTCCCCCGGAAGCATTTCCCGTAAGTTCACCAGTTACATGTATATACACATCACTCCCACCACTGGATGAAACATGTGCATCTGTCAGGATCAGGTCATAAGCATGCACATCCGCCCCACCGGAAGAATGAAAGGTGGCTTTTTCAGCTTTGCCGCCCAGATGAAGATCTGCCCCACCGGATATGTGTCCGGTAATCTGGTTACAATCCAGCTTTTTCGCATGTACATCACTCCCTCCCGACAGATGGAATTCACAGTTGCCGATGTGAGCCTCTTCTTTGAACTTCAGATCACTTCCACTACTTACATCTGCTTTAAACAGGTCACCGGTAAATGAGGAAACAATATTAAAATCAGCTCCCCCTGTTAACCGGACATACTCCAAGCCGGCTGAACTACCATTCGCAATAAATTGAGTCACAGCGATCCGGTTCTTCCCCTTCACTTCAATTACCAACCGGCCGTTGGTAACCACTACCTCCAGATGAGAAAACAGATTCTCATCTGTAGTAATTTCCAGGGTAGCGGCTCCTGTCCGTTGAGTGTAATTAAATTGAGGAGTTCTGTTTCTGCCAAAAAAGTTATTTTGTTTAGCCGGCTTTAGCCCATTCCCAAACTCAACCGTTTTATAGTCCGCTACAGACATCTGTTTCGTTACTACATTTCCATTCCCTTTGATCTCTTTGGCAGAGAGAGAAAAGGATAAAAACGAAATAAAAAGTACCGGATAAAATAGTTTTCCATTCATACTATTCGCAAATTAAATTAGTGTCCTATACTATATATACGCATAAAGAAAGAAAACGTTGCATCTGAAATTTGTTTTATCAAAGATATTCTGTCCGGATTTGCCAGGATGCCTGCAAAATTTAGTACACTCATAGAACAGATTAGTATCCCTATCTGACATCCGGCCGGATTTAATGGTTTGTAATTATCAGGTGATTTGAAGATTCTTTTATATTTGCCGGAACATAACTCCAAATTATAATAAAAGACCATGAAAAAAGTGTTTTTAATTCTTGTCGTAATTCTATCTGTTCTGACTATGGAGGCCCAAGAAAAACAAAAGGCTTACATAGTATCAAACGCGCATTTTGATTCGCAGTGGAACTGGGATGTGCAACGCTCGATCAGCGAATACATTCCTAAAACGCTGAATCAGAACCTCATGCTTCTGGAAAAGTATCCAAACTACGTATTCAATTTTGAAGGAGGGATCAAATATTACTGGATGAAGGAATATTTTCCCCATCAGTATGAACTGATGAAAGAATACATCCGCCAGGGACGCTGGCAGGTAAACGGAAGTACCTGGGATGCTACGGATCCGAACATTCCTTCTCCGGAATCTTTTACCCGTAACATTCTGTACGGTCAACATTTTTACCGCGATGAATTCGGGGTTGAATCTACGGATATTTTCCTGCCGGACTGTTTTGGTTTTGGCTGGACATTACCTACTATGGCAGCCCACTCAGGACTGATCGGATTCTCTACGCAGAAACTAATGTGGAGGCACAAACCTTTTCACGGAACAAGTAAAATTCCATTCGAGATCGGTCTGTGGGAAGGGGTTGACGGCGCCCGCATCATGATGGTGGCAGATGCCCATAATTACACTACTAAATGGCGGGATGAAGACCTGAGTAACAGTGAGTATCTGTACAATCTGACTGATACCAGTTATATCAAAACAGTTTACCACTATTATGGCACCGGTGACACCGGAGGTGCTCCTACGATCGAATCCGTCAGAGCGGTTGAAAAAGGAGTACAGGGAGAGGGGCCGGTTGAGATCATTAGTGCCACCAGCGACCAACTGTTCAAGGACTATCTACCCTTTGATAAACATCCGGAATTACATGTGTACACCGGCGAATTACTGATGGATGTGCACGCGACCGGTTGCTACACTTCACAGGCAGCCATGAAACTATACAACCGCCGCAATGAATTACTGGCGGATGCTTCGGAACGCAGTGCAGTCATCGCCGATTGGCTGGGAGCGCTTCCTTATCCGAAAGCCACCCTATCAGAAGCCTGGAAACGGTTTATCTGGCACCAGTTCCACGATGACCTGACCGGGACCAGTATACCACGTGCGTATGAATTCTCCTGGAATGATGAACTGATCTCCCTGCAACAGTTTGCGAACGTACTGACCAGCACGGCGGGAGCTGCGTCGCGGGTGTTGGATACACAGGTAAAAGGGATTCCACTGGTGATCTACAATCCGGCTGCGTTCCCGGTGTCGGATGTGATTGAGGTAACCATTCCTGCCAACGGAGATAAATTCACAGTCTACAATGAAAAAGGGATACAGGTTCCTTCACAGGTAACAGGCAGAGAAGACGGAAACGTGAAAATACTTGTTTCAGCGACTGCTCCTGCTATGGGATATGTGGTATATGATCTACGTACCGGAGGGAACACGGCGACTTCTAAAACGCTGCAGGTTTTAGGGCATACTATTGAGAACAGTATTTACAAAGTAACTCTCGATAAAAACGGTGATATTGGTTCAATACTGGATAAACGGAACGGAAAAGAACTGGTAGAAAACGGCAAAGCAATCCGTCTGGCTCTCTTCACCGAAAATGAATCATTTGCATGGCCCGCATGGGAGATTCTGAAAAAAGAGATTGATAAAGACCCGGTTTCTATTACCGGAGATGTAAAAATCAGTGTGGCAGAAGCGGGTTCCCTGCGTGCTGCACTATGTGTAGAAAGAACCTACGGGGAATCGACTTTTAAACAGTATATCCGTCTGAGCGAAGGGGGACAAAGCGACCGGATCGACATTGTCAATGAAATAGACTGGCAAAGTACGAACGCACTGTTAAAAGCTGAATTCCCGCTGGCCGTTTCAAACCCGAAAGCGACGTATGACCTCGGAATCGGAGCGATTGAAAGAGGGAATAATACAGAAACAGCCTACGAAGTATATGCACAGTACTGGGCTGACCTGACTCACACAAATGGTGAATACGGAGTTTCGGTATTAAATGACAGTAAATATGGATGGGATAAACCAAATGACAACACGATCCGGCTGACATTGCTTCACACGCCGAAAACAAGAGGCGGATATGCTTATCAGGACAAACAGGATTTCGGCCGGCATCATTTTACCTATTCTATCATAGGACATGCAGGAAGTTACCAGGAAGCCGGAACAGTCCTGAAAGCGGAAATCCTGAATCAACCGTTGAACGCCTTTGTGGCTCCTAAACACAAGGGAAGTTATGGAAAATCGCTTTCTTTTGCTGCAACCGACAATGAGAATGTAGTGCTGAAAGCCTTTAAACAGGCAGAAAAATCGGATGAATATATTGTGCGATTCTACGAAACCACCGGAAAAAGTAATCAGAAAGTAAATTTCACTTTCCTGGCAGATATCGTCTCTGCCAAAGAGATTAATGGCGTGGAAGATGAAACAGGACATGTAGATTTCTCAGGAAAGAACCTCTCTTTCGAGATCAAACCATTCAACATCCGGAGTTTCAAAGTGAAACTAACATCTCCCGGGAAGCCGCTTTCTGTGCCTGCTTCTACTCCGGTAGCCCTGCCTTACAATATGAAAACGGCTTCCTACAATGCATTCCGTCAGGATGCAAACTTCGATGGAAAAGGACAATCGTATGCGGCCGAATTATTACCGGAAGAAATTACATTCAAGGGTGTACGGTTTGAACTGGCACCCGCCGATGTTCCCAATGGGGTAAAATGCCGCCAGGACACTATTGACCTGCCAAAAGGCAATTACAACCGTCTTTATATTCTGGCTGCCTCCAGTCAGTATGACAACACGGTTACTTTTGAGGTAGACGGTAAAAAACATACTGCCCTGATTCCTTTCTATTCCGGATTTATCGGTCAGTGGGGACATACGGGGCATACAGAAGGCTTTATCAAACATGCAGATCTGGCCTATATAGGAACTCATAAACATGACATGATCCGCAATCAGGATGTACCTTACGAATTTACTTATATCTTCTCTGTCGCACTCGACATTCCGGCCAATGCGAGCCAACTGGTGTTACCGGATAATTCCCGGATCGTGGTATTTGCCGCCAGCCTGTTACAGGATGAAAATAATGTCCTGGCACCAGCCACCGATCTGAAACGGATCTATCTGCCGGAAAAAGGTAGCGACGAAGCAATGGCCTTCAACAAAAACCTGTTGTATGAGAAGCCGGTGATAGACCGGTCAGGGGAAGTAAACCGCCGGGAAAAAGCGGAATTTGCACTGGATGAAGATACGAACACCAAATGGTGTGATGTCAGTATAGCAAAACCTAAATTTATCACGGTGGATATGGGTAAAATAGAAGAAGTCCGGGGATGGTCGGTATTCCATGCCGGGCTGGAATCCTTAGACTATATTACCAAAGAGTACAGCCTGCAACTCAAAGAACATGAGAACGACGAATGGAAAACGGTGGATACGGTATACGATAACAATGCCCTGGAAACAGACCGGCTGCTATCCACTCCACAAAAAGCCAGATATGTGCGCCTGCTGGTCACTAAACCCGACCAGAGTGAAGGGAATACAGTCCGCATTTATGAATTTGCAGTCTATTAATTAAAAAGACTGTCTATGTTCCCCGCGAAAGCGGGGACCGCATCAGAGCAGGTTCTATTTTGGATAGAGGAGATCTCCTGATCCCCGGTTAAAAAGTCTTTGGATTTGCAATCCATTAATTTACGGATCACAGATCCGAAAGTTAGTGAGTCGGGGATTGCAAATCCCCTCCATCTAAACAAACCAAAAATAAAAAAGCCTGCGGATGTTACTATCCGCAGGCTTTTACTTTTACCCTACAATTATCAATCCTTTTTACAGGTATTGGTTGAGTAGGCGACCAGCATCCATACCAGTTTTTCCTGTTCTTTCAGGTAGTCGCTCATCAGGGAAACGGTGCCTTCGTCGCCCGCAGCGGAAGCAAGAGAAAGAATAGCCCGTTGCTTACCGATCAGTAAACTCAATGTTTCCAGCACCTGTTCTACGGCAGCATGTCCACAGGTCACTCCTGAGATCTCTTTCACCTCACTTACTTTGAGGTATTCGCTATATCTGTTTTCAGGAACTCCTCCCAACATCAGGATACGTTCCGCAATCTCATCTACCTTTTCGGCAACATCGTCATACATCTCTTCAAATTTGCTGTGCAACATGAAGAAACCATGTCCGGTCACTTGCCAGTGGAATCCGCGTAAATTGGAATAATAAACCTGGTAATCAGCTAATAATTGCTGCAACCCATTTACTACATTGTTCACTTTGGAACCCTCTAAATGAAGATAATCTACTGTTTTCATGACGTTCTAATTTAATCTGTTATTATTTAATTTTCCTGTCATAAAATTACAACTATTTCTCTAATTATCAAACAGATAATTTCTATCTACCGATAGATAAACCTGATCAGGCCATCTTTAATAACAAGACTCTTTATAGTCAAAATCCTTCAGGATTCCCATTTGCAGCACAGTGGCTTCCAGCTCTTCGGAATGCAGATAGTTATTTTCTTCCAACAAACCCAGATAAGTCCGGATAATCCGTTCAGTCTCTGACTCCGGATACTCGCCCGGTAGTTCCTGAAGGCTTTCCAATGCCCAGAAATTTATTGTTTTTTCAGCCCAGTCAAAAACCGGGGTATTATCAAAACGGCAAAATAACAGGAGGGCGATATATTGTCCATACTGATTGATAATCTCAGTATAATATTTCGTAAATGGGTTTGTTGCCAGAAACTGTTCCCACCGGATACAACGCTCATATAACTCCCGGGGTGTTAGTATAAGTCCGGCATCCATTTGTATATCGCCTGCATGTGCTACATAATAAATCCGGATAAAATTCAGCGTCTCTTCACTTAAATAAGGAGCAAATAATTGAAACCATTTCTTCGGATCTTTTTCCAGATGATAGGTTCCCTCTTCATCATAGATTATTTCCAGGCCCGCTTCTTCAATCATCGTAAAGACCTGTTTGTCCAGCGGTGTGGGTTGGTCACTTGTATTCATTTCCCAGATCCTGTCGACTGCACGGTATACTAATTCCGGAAGCGGATAAAGGGTAAAATCATACGCTCCGGAAAAATAAAGATCTTCTGCTTCATCCGGAGTGGATTCTTCCAGCCATTTTACCAATTGATCCCGTGACATGCTAATTGCATCCAGGAACTCTTTGAACACCTCAAATGCGTCCTCTTCATTAAAAGGAGGTTCCTCTTCTATGGCTCCGGTACTATTTTCTATCAACAGATGCTCATTTAAATCTTCTACGGAAGAAATTTCTTTCGTACCGGAACTTACATATTTACAGCCGGTAAAGGCGAATAACAGCAGACAGCAAAGATATTTTTTCATTTCATTGATTATTTGAGATTGTGAGCAACAAATGTAAATATTTATATTTGTAACGATAAACAAAATAAACACAGAAAAAATGGATACAGTTAACTGGGGCATCATTGGTTGTGGTGCCGTATGCGAATGGAAAAGCGGACCTCCTCTTTATAAAACCCCTCATTCCCGTCTGGTTGCCGTCATGCGGAGAGAAGAGGAAAAAGCCCGTGATTTCGCTGCCCGTCACCAGGTTCCCCGGTTCTATACGGATGCAGATCAACTGATCGGGGATCCGGAAGTGAATGCGGTCTATGTAGCGACTCCTCCCAATACTCATAAAGAGTATGCCATCCGGGCCATGCGGGCTGGTAAGCCTGTGTATGTCGAAAAACCGATGGCCCTGACTTATGGGGAATGCCTGGAGATGCTGAAGGTGTCGGAAGAGACCGGACAAAAGATTTTTGTGGCTCACTACCGGAGGGGCCAGGCCTATTTCCTGAAAATAAAAGAACTGATCGCACAAGGGGCTATCGGAAAAGTAGTGACTGTGAATGTCCGTTTTTTCCGTCCGGCGGGTGAAACGGATAAAGATCCCGCGAAACAGACCTGGCGGGTAAAGAAAGAAACAGCCGGTGGAGGCTATTTTTATGACCTGGCTCCTCATACTTTAGACATCATTTCTTATATCGCCGGAGAAATCACAGAAGCCAAAAGCATTGTGGCCAACCGGGGAGGATGGTATGAAGTAGAGGATACGCTTTCCGTGGCCTTCCGGCTGGAATCAGGTGCTGCCGGCAGTGGTATCTGGAGTTTTGTGACAGACGGAAATGAACGGGTAGATCAAATTGAATTCTGGGGAACAAACGGCCGGATCGTTTGTAGCACCTTTACCTATGCACCCATCCAATTGATCACCGCAGCCGGTACTCAGGTGCTGGCAATCGCTCCGCCGGAACATGCACAGGGCCCGTTGATCCAAACCATTGTAGAGGAATTAAGAGGAAACGGCGAATGTCCTTCCACCGGACTGACTGCCTCCCGCACCGCTAAAATCATGGACCAGATTATAGAAAACTATCAGTAAGGAAGCAATTATTTTAAGCTATATTGCTCCTTTAAGCGGGTCCGGGAAACTTCATCCAGTGAGTTCATATATTTTTTCCAGCCGGGACAGTAATTGATATGCCAGCGCCAGAAACGCCCGATTAAAGAGGCCGGCTTTTTATCATATCGTGCCCGGATAGGACATTTTTCACAATTATGTGCCATACTTATTTAGTTCGTTATTTAATACATCAGGGTTGCCACAAATTTACGGCGTCCGCCGGAATAACGGAATTCTCCCAGATAAATTCCCTGCCAGGTGCCCAGGTTCAGCCGGTGCCGGGAGATGGGAATGGTCAGTGACTGACCGATCACAGAGGCTTTAATATGGGCCGGCATATCATCCGGGCCTTCATAGGTGTGTTCAAATTTCCGGTAATTTTCCGGAATCCAGTCTGTAAAGAAAGTACGGAAATCCGATAATACGGTAGGATCCGCGTTTTCATTCAGAGTAATTCCTGCCGACGTATGTTTGATAAATAAATTCAGGATGCCCTGTTCCGGTAAAGTTCCTACATATTTCAGAACCTCCTCTGTCACTAAATGGAATCCATACGGATACTCCGGCAAAGAAAACTCAATTTGTTGGATCATATATTCGCTATTTAACCGGTTCAAAAATAGATAAAAACATATAAAATGAAAAACGAAATACCATACAAAAAGTTCAATAATCTTACCCGGATTGATATGTTGTCTATTTATTCATTTCTGTTGCTTTCGTTAAAATAGTTTATATCTTTGCCCTTATAAACATCCATTTCACTCACTAATTTCTGAACAGCTACTCTTTGGAAACAGATTTAGACATACAACGCCTGAAACAAGGAAATGAACAGATATTTAAACGCATTGTATCTGCCCACTGGAATCGTATGTATAAGTTTGCTTCCATTTACACCATGAATGAAGAAGTCGCCAAAGAAATTGCACAGGATTCTTTTCTTGCCTTATGGGACCACCGGAATGAATTACAAAATGATACCTCAGTGATTACCCTGCTGATGGTAATTAACAGGAACAAATGTCTTGATTACCTGCGGAAACGTCAGACTGAGATCATTTCGCTGGAAGATATATCGGAAGAGCATATTTATCTGCAAATGCACCGGACGGTACTGGAAGACAAAACATCCGATTTATTAATCGCTAAAGAACTGGAGGAAAAAATTAATATCGCCATCAATAAACTCCCGAAAAAGACCCGTCTTATTTTTATTAAGAGCCGCCATGAAGGATTAATGAACAAAGAAATTGCTGAAGAACTTGCTATTTCCGTCAAAACCGTTGAATTTCATATTACCAAGTCTCTGCAATTACTCCGCAAAGACCTTTCCGACGAGTTTCCTGCATGGGTTATTTTGTTTTACTTATTGCAATAGTCCACAAAAGGAGTTGGTTTATTTAACATTATTTTACTAAATAGTTTTAGGGTCGCCTTTTAGAAATCTCGTTCCTCAGACGAAGGGACTTTGATAGCTCTTTCTGATGAACTCATGAACGATAGACTATTATTGCGTTTTATTGAAAGAAAATGTACTCCGGAGGAAACCCGGAAGGTATACCGGTGGATAAATGCTTCTGAAAAAAACAGAAAGCATTATGTTCAGATGCAAACCGTATGGAGTGCTCTTGAAATTGAAAAAGCAGCCCAAACAAAACATTCCACAGAGGAAAAACAGATCGCAGAGATTCTTATACGCATACGGGAAACAAAAAAGAAAAAGCAGACCTTACGCTTTTTATATGCTGCCGCCGGAACAGCCGCAGCGATCCTCTTTTGCCTTTTCTCTCTGACTGAAAAAGAAAATACAAAAGAATTCAGCTATGAACAACTGCTGGCAGAGCAGATCTCTGACCCGGATCAAATACAAATTATACAGCATACAGGTGAAAGAATTTTGCTTACAGATTCTATGGTAACAATCAATTATGAAATAGCAGGAAGAATGATTATTAACCAGGACACAATTTTCACTGATAACCCTGAAGATCCTACTATGCATACATTATACACTCCCTACGGAAAAAGAAGTAAACTCTCTCTTCCGGACGGTAGTATAGTACATCTGAACGCAGGATCTATCCTTATTTATCCCTCTGATTTTTCAGAGGAGAAACGGGAAGTCTTTCTGGAAGGAGAAGGTTTCTTTGAAATAAAAAAGGAGGAGAAACGGAAGTTCTATGTCCAGACTCTTTATAAAACCACCGAAGTATTGGGGACACGGTTTAACATAATAACAGATAAAGAGAACCAGTCATTTACGGCTATCCTCGTGGATGGGGAAATAGCCCTGAACGGAGAAAAAGAGACCTATAGGCTACAACCCAATGAGTGTTACCAGTACAAAGCCCTGACAAAGCAGGAAACGCTTGAACAGGTAGATGTCAGTTTCTATATTTCATGGATAGATGGGAAACTGAAATTTGAAAGGGAACAGTTTAGAAATGTCTTACAGAAAATAGAAAAACAATATAATATACAAATCACACTACATGATAATCGTTTCTCCGGCAAACTGATATCCGGAAGCCTGGAGTTAAATGAAAGACCGGAAAAATCAATTGATCATCTATTGGAGACAATCATTCCGAATTATCAAAAATTGAAACAACAAACGCTAATCAATATATACTCCATTAATTA
>JAJQES010000309.1 GCA_021201565.1 Tannerellaceae bacterium | reverse complement strand
AATTAATACAATCATATACAAGAACATACCCGTTTGCTTGGTTTTAAACGGGAATCCCCTCATTTACCCGCTTTCCGGAGGGTCGCAAATAAATGGTTATTATGAATTTGTTGAGTTATTTTTGAATATAATTGGCTCCTTGTGCTTATCTTTGTGAGGTGAAAAGTAACAATAAACAATAATATGATTCTATTTTTCAAATCCTCAACAGAAACCGTCCTTGCAGTAGAGGCTGCTCAAATGTTCTCACCGGAAGATATTCAAAAACTTACCTGGTTATTCAGCAATGCGACAGTCGTGGATAGCGAAAAACTGCCAGGTTGGTACGTTGGGCCACGCCGGGAAATGATCACTCCATGGAGTA
Source organism: Tannerellaceae bacterium (assembly GCA_021201565.1). GTDB lineage: Bacteria > Bacteroidota > Bacteroidia > Bacteroidales > Tannerellaceae > UBA4116. The sequence goes on along the minus strand of JAJQES010000309.1, from coordinate 14,482 downwards.
CCAATGCTGTAGAAATTACCCAGAATATGGGATTAGCAGGTATCTCCCGCATCGAAGAATATTTTCCGGTAAACTCTCCGGAGGCTGAACACGACCCAATGCTGCAACGGATCTACAATGGTCTGGACCAGGAGATCTTTACGATCAGTAAACAACCGGAACCTATTATTTATATTGACGATATTGACGCTTACAATAAACAGGAAGGACTTGCTCTCAGTGAAGATGAGGTGGCTTATCTGAATGAAGTAAGCCAAAAACTGAACCGTAAACTAACCGACAGTGAAGTGTATGGGTTTGCCCAGGTAAACTCAGAACATTGTCGTCACAAAATATTCGGAGGGACTTTCGTCATTGATGGAGAAGAAAAAGAGAGTTCGTTGTTCAATCTGATAAAAAAGACATCCGCGGAAAACCCTAACAAACTGGTTTCCGCCTATAAAGATAATGTAGCATTTAATGAAGGACCGGTTGTTGAGCAGTTTGCTCCGGCAAGTGGTGACAAACCGGATTTCTTTGAGATCCGGGATATCAAAACAGTTATTTCATTAAAAGCAGAAACCCATAACTTCCCGACTACAGTTGAGCCGTTCAACGGAGCTGCCACAGGAACAGGAGGAGAGATCCGTGACCGTTTAGGAGGAGGGAAAGCCTCTTTACCTATTGCGGGAACTGCGGTTTACATGACCTCTTATCCACGTACAGAAGGAGCCCGTGAATGGGAAAAAATCCTGGATCCGCGTCCCTGGTTATATCAGACACCTGAACAGATCCTGATCAAGGCTTCCAACGGGGCTTCCGATTTCGGAAATAAATTCGGGCAACCGCTGATCTGTGGTTCTGTATTGACATTTGAACATACTGAAAATGATAAAAAATACGGCTATGATAAAGTAATCATGCTCGCCGGAGGAGTAGGATATGCCAATATGCGGGATGCATTGAAAGGGGATCCGAAACCGGGAGAAAAAGTAGTCGTAATCGGAGGAGATAATTACCGGATCGGTATGGGTGGAGGAGCTGTCTCTTCTGTAAACACCGGCCAGTATACCAGCGGTATTGAGCTCAATGCCGTGCAACGGGCGAACCCGGAAATGCAGAAAAGAGCGGCTAATGTGATCCGTACCATTGCGGAATCCGACGAAAACCCAATCGTTTCGATCCATGACCACGGAGCAGGAGGCCATCTGAACTGTCTTTCGGAATTAGTAGAAGCGACCGGAGGCCACATTGATATGAGCAAATTACCTATTGGTGACCCGACCCTTTCCGCCAAAGAAATTATCGGAAACGAGAGCCAGGAACGGATGGGACTACTCATAGAAGAGAAAGATGTAGAGAAAGTAAAACGAATTGCAGAACGGGAACGTGCTCCGATGTATGTAGTAGGAGAAACAACCAACGATATGCAGTTTGTATTTGAACAGGCAGACGGACAAAAACCTATTGATATTAAACTGGAATATATGTTTGGTAAACCACCTAAAACGGTGATGACTGACCATACAGTAGAAGAGACTTTCCAGCCGGTAACCTACAAAGAGTCCGGACTGCATCATTATCTGGAGAATGTGTTACAACTGGAAGCTGTTGCCTGTAAAGACTGGTTAACCAATAAAGTGGACCGTTCCGTGACAGGTAAGATAGCCCGTCAGCAATGCCAGGGTGAATTACAACTACCACTCAGCGACCTGGGAGCAGTTGCACTGGATTACCGTGGGAAAGCCGGGATCGCCACCTCTATCGGTCATGCGCCTCAGGTGGCGATGATTGATCCGGCAGCCGGATCAGTCATGGCTATTGCCGAATCACTGACCAACATTGTGTTTGCTCCTTTGACAGATCAACTGGAAGGGATTTCACTCAGTGCGAACTGGATGTGGCCCTGCCGTAATGAAGGAGAGGATGCCCGCCTGTACAAGGCGGTTGAAGCAGCATCGGACTTTGCCTGTGCGTTGGGAATCAATATTCCTACCGGAAAAGACTCTTTATCCATGACACAGAAATATGGGGATGATAAAGTGATCACTCCGGGAACTGTTATCATCTCTGCCGGAGGAGAAGTAAGTGATATCCGGAAAATCGTTTCGCCGGTTATTGTGAATGATAAAAACAGTTACCTTTATTATATAGATTTCTCTTTTGATTCATTTAAATTGGGAGGGTCTGCCTTTGCACAGATACTGAATAAACTGGGAGAAGAAGCTCCAACAGTAAAAGATGCAGACTATTTCCGCGATGCCTTCAATACCATTCAAACGGCTATTGAAGACGGACTGATCCTGGCCGGACATGATATTTCCGCGGGAGGTATGATCACAGCCCTTCTGGAAATGTGCTTCGCGAATGTGGAAGGTGGTCTGGATGTCAATCTGGATACTATTGGAGAAGAAGATCTGATCAAAATATTATTTGCGGAAAATCCAGGTATTCTGGTACAGGTAAAAGATAAAAAAGCATTTGAGACCCTGTTAAAAGAGAACGGAGTAGGTTTTGCGATCATTGCGCGTCCTACGGAAGAAAGACATATTCTGGTTAACAAAGAAGGGGTTCAATATCATTTCGGTATTGATTATATGCGTGATGTCTGGTATTCGACTTCTTATAAACTGGATATCAAACAAAGTGGAAGTATATGTGCCGGAAACCGTTTTGAGAATTACAAAACTCAACCGGTGGAATTCAAATACAATAAAAATTTTGACGGGACGTTGGCATCGTTAGGTCTTTCGGCCGACCGCCGGACTCCGACGGGCATCAAAGCGGCGATCTTACGTGACAAAGGTACCAATGGTGAACGGGAAATGGCGTATACGCTCTATCTGGCAGGCTTTGATGTAAAAGATGTTCACCTGACTGACCTGGCAAGTGGCCGGGAAACGCTGGAAGACGTAAACTTTATTGTATTCTGCGGAGGTTTCTCGAACTCAGACGTGTTAGGTTCCGCAAAAGGATGGGCGGCCGGTATTCTATACAATGAGAAAGCGAAAAAGGCAATTGAGAATTTCTATGCGCGCAAAGATACTCTGAGTTTAGGGATTTGTAATGGCTGCCAGTTAATGGCTGAATTGGAATTGCAATATCCTGAACATGAGAAAAAGCACAAAATGTTACATAACGATTCACACAAATTTGAATCGGAATTTATATCTTTGGAAATACCTAAAAATAATTCAGTGATGTTAAGTTCACTGAGTGGTACTAAATTAGGTATCTGGGTAGCACACGGGGAAGGCAAATTTTCATTCCCGTATGACGAAAAAGAGTATCATGTAATTGCGAAATATAATTATGAAGGATATCCTGCCAATCCGAATGGGTCTCCCTGGTCTGTAGCGGGTGTATGTTCACACGATGGACGCCATCTCTCATTGATGCCACATCCGGAACGGGCAATTTTCCCCTGGCAGTGCGGGTATTATCCGAATGAAAGAAAAAATGATGAGGTTACCCCATGGATTGAAGCTTTCCTAAATGCACGGAAGTGGATCGAAATGAATAGATAGACTATTATTAATTCATTTTAAAATTTCATTGTTATGAAGAAATTCGTTACCCTTATTTTGTTATTTGCTGCTTTTCAGGTAAGCGGCCAGAAATTTTATTTCGTCCCAAAAGTAGGTCTGAACATCGCTAACTTAACCAAAGTAGAAGGAAGTTACAGGGCCGGAGTCACCGCCGGTATGGGTGGAGAACTTTCCCTAACGGAAAAGTTTTCTCTGGAAACCGGTATCCTGTATTCCATGCAAGGCACAAAAACATCTGTGACTGATGAGTTTGGATATACACAGGACACGAAAGTAACAATGGATATACTAAACATTCCTCTGTTAGCAAAAGGTTACCTGGCTGGTGGATTTAATGTTTTTGCCGGTCCACAGTTCGGATTCAATCTTTCATCGACCGGTACAGTGGACGATGAATACCTGAGAGAGAAAGAGACGGAAGATATTGATTATCTTTTTAAATCATTTGCCCTGGATCTTGTAATGGGGTTAGGTTACCAGTGGGACGCAGGTTTCCAGGTTTCCGCACAATACAACCTGGGATTGACCAATCTGTTTGAGGATTCGCCAGGTGGATTTGACCTTTATGGAAAAACACGGAACAGTGTTTTCCAGATCAATGTAGGCTGGCGCTTCTGATCCCGGAATCCATACAATAAAAACAGCTTTGGGTATAGTTTATCCAAAGCTGTTTTTATTTTACAGGAACGTCACGGAGCTGTTACCGCATTGTAATATAAAGAGGTTACTTTTGTGAAAGGAAAAACATTAGTCAATTAAATAAACACCAAGACACATTAATTTCACTCTGATTTGCGAAAGCTGTCTCGGGAAGAGACGGCTTTTTTGTATCTTTACCTGTGAAAAATAAAATATGTATGGAAAATAGACCTCTGATATTGATTACAAATGATGATGGAGTAGATGCACCAGGTATCCGGGCATTAACCGAAAGTATCCGGGATTTAGGTAATATTCTTGTATTTGCACCGGACGGGCCACGCTCCGGTATGTCCAGTGCAATCACCTCAGCGGTTCCTGTTAAAGCTCGTCTATTGAAACAGGAAGAGGGTCTTACTATATATAGCTGCAGCGGAACACCTGTGGATTGCATCAAACTGGCGATGAACGAATTCGTACCCCGAAAGCCGGATCTCATTTTATCCGGTATTAATCATGGAACAAATGTGGCCATTTGTGTTCATTATTCAGGCACGCTGGGAGCTGCTATTGAAGGATGTATTTTTGGAGTACCTTCGGTGGGTATTTCTCTAACAGATCATTCTTTGGAGGCTGATTTCCGGGAAACAACACGGGTCAGCCGGATAGTCGTAGAACATATCCTAAACGAAGGGTTACCTTCCGGAACATATTTAAACCTGAATGTTCCGGATATACCGGAAGTAAAAGGGATCAGGGTGGCCCAACAGGCGGAAGGGAAATGGGTAAAAGAGTATATGAAATCAACCAATGCCCAGGGAGATCCGGTCTATTGGCTGACCGGACAGTTTGAGTGTAGCTGCCCCGGACATCCATTAAATGACACACATGCCCTGGATGAAGGGTATGCATCGTTGGTTCCCTGTAAAATAGATGTAACCGACTACAATTATATCGATAAATTAAATCAACACTTCTCATGAAGTATTATCTGATAGCAGGTGAAGCCTCGGGAGACTTACATGCCTCTAACCTGATGAAATCGTTACAGGCAGTTGATCCAGAAGCTGATTTTCGTTTTTACGGCGGAGACCTTATGCAGGCCGTAGGAGGTACATTGGTAAAGCATTACCGGGAGATGGCTTTTATGGGGTTTATTCCGGTATTACTTAATCTGCGCACCATTCTTAGAAATATGCGTCTCTGCCAGGAAGATATCCAAAGGTATCAGCCTGATGTAGTTATACTGATTGATTATCCCGGTTTTAATCTCAAAATAGCGGAATATGTAAAAACCAGATTACACATTCCTGTGTATTATTATATCTCTCCCAAAATATGGGCCTGGAAACAATACCGCATTAACAGTTTCCGGAAATATGTGGACCGGATGTTTTGCATTCTACCTTTTGAAAAAGAATTTTTCCGGAAACTCAATTATCCGGTTGATTATGTAGGTAATCCCTCTGTCGACTCTGTGAGCCACTTTAAAAAAAACAATCTTACCTCCCGGCAGGAATTCTGTCATACGACAGGGGTTCCGGATCATAAACCTCTGATTGCTTTGCTGGCGGGAAGCCGTAAACAGGAGATAAAAGATAATTTACCTTCTATGGTAGAAGTTCTGGAATCATTTCCGGACTATCAACCTGTGATTGCCGGAGCACCGGGTATATCCCCGGACTATTATTCACTCTATCTAAAGGATACCCATATACCGGTTGTTTTTAATCAAACCTATCCATTACTGGCACACAGCACAGCTGCGCTTGTCACTTCCGGTACTGCCACCTTGGAGACTTCTTTATTCCGTGTACCTCAGGTCGTATGTTATTATACGCCTGTTGGACAAATTACCGGCTTTATTTTCCGGATTTTTTTTCACGTACCTTACATTTCGCTGGTAAATTTAATCGGGGGCCGTGAAATCGTAAAAGAATTATTTGCCAATCACTTTTCGATCGGAAATATCCGTTCAGAATTATCTTCCATTCTTACCGATACCGCTTACAGAAATAAAATGGTAGCAGGATATGATGAGGTGATCCGGAGCTTAGGAGAACCCGGAGCTTCGGACCGTACCGCCTCGCTTATTTATTCATCTCTGCAATCTTAACATATTTTAAACTATTAATTTGCAGCACTTCTACATTTTCCTACATCTTTCTATTTGAGTATGGATAAGACTATATAAGAGAGATTATACGAAAGATATGAAGACGTTGAAAAAAATCCCGGTTACTCTGATGGCCCTCATGGTGGTCTTTTCCTTATTCTCCTGTCAGAATGATGACTCGAATGCACTGGGTTGGGATGATGTATATACAGTAACAGTGGTTCCGGATACAAACGGATCTTTTCATTTGGTATCTGATAAAGGGAAAACCCTGGAACCTGCTCAAAAGATCAACTTTAATCCTAAAGAAGAAAAGCAACGGGCAATCGCAATTCTGACATTCAGTGAAAAGCAATCAGATGTATATGATCATGTAGTAAACATTCATAGTCTGGATACGTTTTTGACAAAACCGATTGCTGCGGATCTGGGAGATGAGAATATAAAGGTATACGGAAATGATCCGGTCACCATTGACAGTTATTGGATTGGAGATGGGTATTTGAATATCTGGTTTGGAACCTATTGGGGCGGAAAGACCCACTTTATCAATCTCGTTCAGACCGATGAAGAAAATAATCCGTATGAACTGGATTTCAGGCATAATGCAAATGATGATGTACCAGTACAATTTGAATATAGTATTGTAGCATTTGATCTTTCATCTTTGCCTGATACAAATGGAAAAGAAGTGGATTTGAAAATAAATGTGCGTCTGTACAATAACGGACAAACAACATTGAAACTGAAATATAATTCTAACAAAAAATTAAGCGGCACACCTCCGGACAATGTACAGAGTATGCTGAGTCAGAATTATAGCATCATATTGGAATAACACCTTCCCACATAACTTTTATTTTTATCATTTAGTTCAGAGAAGACGGGCATCGGGATGATGCCTTTCTTTTTTTATATATCTTCATACTAAAATATGCAACACTTTATTTTTACATCTCGTATGTATATATAGATGAATGATTCGACCTCATATCTGATCAGGAACTGCAAACGGGGAAAGCAATCCTCACAAATGGAACTCTACCGCCGGTATGCTCAAAAGCTGTACGCGGCCTGCTATCGTATTGTGGGCAACGCACCGGAAGCAGAGGAGGCTATGCAGGATAGTTTCCTAAAGATATTTAACCGGTTGGATCAATATGATGAAACCCTGAATTTTGAAGCCTGGATACATCGTATCGCTGTACATACAGCAATTGATTATGTCCGCAGGCAGCAACCCGATCTGGTGGAACTACAGGAGAATTTTGTCCTTACAGAAGAAGAGCCAACAGATGAAGAGGATATTCAGTATTCAGTCAACAGGATAAAGGATGCAACAGCCTTATTACCTACCGGTTACCGCCTCATCCTTTCTCTACATCTTTTTGAAGGATATGATATGGAGGAAATCTCCACGATCCTGAATATTAAATCAGCCAGTGTACGGAGTCAATTCCTACGGGCAAAAAGGAAATTAGTTGAACTTCTTTCAGCAAATTAAGATGGATAAATTAAAATCATTTATTAAAAAGAACAAAGAAGAATTTGATGATATTCCTCTACCGGAAGGTCATTTGGAACGGTTTCAGAAAAAACTGACTAAACAGAACTCTTCTTCCCGGTTCAAACAATATATGTTGTATGGATTAGCAGCAGCGGCCTGTGCTACGCTGTTAATCATAGTGAGCCTTCCCGGACAGTGGATGCAAGGCCAAATAGAACAGGCATACGAAACCTGTGAAAGCAGAGAAGAGTTTGAAGAGTTAAAGAATTACTTCGACATGCAGATTTATGAAGTAGTCTCCCAGATGAAAGAGTTACAGGAAGAAAATGAGACGTTGGAAACGGATGGATTTTTACATGCGTCCCTTCAGGTGATTTCATCTACCAGACGATTTGAACGGGAGATACTTCCGGAACTACCCTGCTCGGATGAGGGTCTTTTTGTAATGAACCAACATTATGGGAACAGTCTGCAAAGCCTGTACCGGGTAAAAGAACAAATGGAAATTTTTATAAGAACTTATAATACTCATGATTAAAATGATAAACCAAATGAATACAACCTACAAACACCGGCCATCTCTATTTATTATGGTATATATGTTAGTCCTCTCGGTTTGCGGAACTATACATGCTGAAGAATATGATAGTATAGATGCCTCACGCAGCAAAGAGATCAGTCAAACCTATCAGGTAAATAAATCTGACCAACTGATTGTGGACAATAGATACGGCAATATCACAGTCAACTATTGGAATAAAAATATGCTTTCAATCCGGGTAGTCGTTGAATCCAGAGCAAGAAATGAACAAAAAGCTCAGGAAGCTATTAACCGGGTCAATATTACTATGAAGCAACAGGGTAGTAAAGTATATGCTTCTACCTCCTTTCAATCCAGCGGGCGGAATAGCGGCAATGATAATCTGACAATACATTACCATATAGATGCTCCTTCCGGTTTTAATTTAGAGCTGCAACAACGCTACGGTGACATTTATTTACCGGACAAAAACGAGGGAAATTGTACATTAAATATACAATACGGAAACATTCGCGCCGGTAATTTTTCAAAGGACCTTACTATTGAGGGAAAATACAGTAATCTGTCACTGGACAATATAAAAAAGCTGAAGCTGGATGCCTCTTATTGTGGGGATGTACGCATACAGAACGGAGAGGAGCTACACATTGATGCGCGCTATTCAAACTTCCAGACAGGTATTTTCAATAAAATATATATAGGTCTCAAATATGGAAATTTAAAAATAAAAGAAGTAGGAGATCTGGACATCGACACGAAATACAGCGACATCACCATTGAAAAACTAATCAACAGATTATATGTACGTGATCAATCTTACACAGGTATTACTGTCAGGGAAGTGGATAAATCATTTAGTGAAATAACTTCTTCTGCCCGGTATGGAAATCTGAATCTTTATCTTCCGGAAAAGACTGCGTTCCAGATAGAAGCAGATAACATGAAATATGGGAATCTGAATATGCATGGTTTTAATAACACTTCTACACAGATCACGAACGGATCCCATACATACTCTATCAATGGAGGCGGGAAAGCAAAAATAAAATTCAACGGCAACAATTACAGTAACCTTACTATCCGGAGATACTAAAAAACCCCGCTATTAAAATAAAAAGGGATCTTGTTCCCGGACTTGATCCGGGACCGCAAGAGCGCATAGGGTAGTTATAACTATAAATAATAAAAATAACCTGTTCTCTTGCGATCCCTGGTCAAGCTAGGGAACAGGGGCTGTTTGATAATTTATCAGGCGAACTCACCTCTTACGATCTCTTCTTTATCTTTATCCCAATACATTGTACGACCTTCGAGATAAGCCCGGGTTCCCATGTGAGCCGTCATTGCTTCTTCAAAAGCCTGGTCAATATTACAACTTGGAGTTTTACCCTGACGGATACATTCCAGCCATTCACGGATATGCAGATGGGTTGTATCATACCGTTTTCCATTTACATACGTATAAAGAAGACCCCGTTTTGCAAAATAAAGTTCTGTCGGTGAAGTCACAGAGTCTGAACTATTTTGTCCCGGTACATACGTATAGAAAGGATCTTCCGTTGGAATCACTCCTTCACGGATCTTGTCAGCATAACGGGTAGAATCCGAATCCACTGTCACCTGCAAAATATTAGATACCTCCATGGACGCATCATGTCCCATGAACACTTTACCCCGGTGCCGGGAACTGGCCAGTGTAGCAGAATATAACATAGTCATATTCTGGTCCGGGAATTCAAATGTAGTTTGCAATACATCAGGAACAGTACGTCCGTCTTTGAAAAAATAAACACCTCCCGAAGAGGTAGCCGAATGAGGAATACCAACCTTCATAATCTGATTGACCGCATCATATTCATGGGTAAGCAAATCACCCGAAAGTCCCGTACTGTAATCCCACCAGCAACGCCAGCGGAAAAAGCGTTCAAGACTGAATTTACTACGTTCTTCAGGTCCCACATACCGCTCCAGACCATATTTGGTCATATAGTCCATATATTCTTTTACGCGTTCCGGATCTCCCTCAAACTGTTCCCAATCGATAGTCTGAGGAGAAGCTCCTTCAATAATATCATACACCCAGGCTCCATTTGGAGAATTCCGGTTAGTACACACTTCGATCAGATTAACCGGTCCTAATAGTCCCTTTCCGATAATCTCAGCAGCCTTCTGATAACAATCCGTCTGGCGTCCCTGATGGCCTAACTGGAAAACAATACCGGTCTCTTTTACAACCTGTCTTACCTGATAAGTTTCGGGAACTGTCCATGAAAGAGGTTTTTCAACATACACATGTTTTCCGGCACGGGCCGCGTCAATCGTCATCGTACTATGCCAGTGGTCCGGAGTAGCAATAATCACCGCATCAATATCATCGGCTGCAAGTAATTCCTTATAATGACGATACCGTTTAGGGGCTTTGCCAAATGTTCCGGCTGCTCCTTCCTTATTCGCATTTGAGCCTGCCAGGATAGCATCTTCCGCATACCGGTCAAAAATGTCACACACGCCATTGATAACAATATTCAAATCATCCTGTTCCAGATATTGCTGGTAGCGGTTATCATTTTTATTATTTTTATTTCCTTCAATAACACCATCAATCCAGGAAGGTTCGGCAAATCCTGCTGCACGGAGTAACTGTTTTCCCCGGATACCAAATCCTATAATTCCTAAACGAATAGGTTTTCCATCTGCAACGGGTTCCAGAAAAGAGGCCCCGTCTTTACTAATAGGAAAAATATCAGAGATATTCCGGTTACTACGTTCCAGTTTTTGTTTTTTATAAACTCCATACGCAAGCGCTCCCAGTACAGGAACTGTTGCTAATGTTTTTAAAGCATCCCGCCGTCCTTTGGAGGGTAAAGAATCCTCTTCTTTACCTGTTTGTTTATTCAAATCATCTGTTGCCATATCCTCAAATCAGTTTATATGTATGAAAAAAGCCGGGAACCCATCGCTGAATGATCCTATCCAACCCTATAATACGGGAGGTCGGGAATGTACAAAGCAATCCCAGAGCAGCAAATTCAACCAGATTTTTATCTATCCAGAGATAAGAACCTTCAAACGGCATTAAATAAGAAACACCCAATATGGAGGGATGAGATAGAGAATACATCAGAAGAAGAAACATTCCTCCAACGCAGGCTATACGGGCAAAACATCCGGCGATTAAGGCGAACCCAATCAATATAAGGCTCCATTCATTCAGAAAATTAATCACCTGCATCAATTCTGCATGCTGAGTCATTTTGATAAAAAAGTCGGCTGCCGGTCCTTTTGAATCCAACAAATAAGGAAGAGAAGTCCATTTTGGATTCATTACTTTAACCAGCCCTTCATACATAAAATGCCATCCTATAAACAAACGTAAGATGACTAACCATGAAAGCTGGGCTTTGGTATAACAATTTTCATTTTTCATTTTAAAGGATCTAAATAACTTAGGTCTAAAAACACAAAATACCCGAAGCCGGAATAGAATTCTGGCTCCGGGTAATCTTATTAGTTATTAATACGTACCTATGTAAGTCCGGTATTAATCTCTGATTTTTATTCTGATATTACGGAACCATACATTATCACCATGATCCTGAAGTCCGATATATCCTTCTCTGTTTTCTCCACCACAGTTCAGTAATAAGTCATACGCCAAAGGCCATGCATCTTCACTGAATTTACTTTTATCCAGCAATTCCTTCCATTGCGGAGTCCACAAATGGTATTCCAATACCTTCTGGTCATTCTGGAAATGTACAATTGTTCCTTTTGCAGAAAGAATCTTTGCTTTATTCCACTCACCATACGGCTTAGCGTTCTGCGGTTTAGCCGGGATCATGTCATACAAAGAGCCTGACATACGATTTCCGTCCTCACCTAACAAAGCATCCGCATGATTCTCATTATCCAGGATCTGATATTCAGGAGCCGAAATATAGATAGGCTGGCCTTCAATTTCCTGTGCCAGATAAAAAATACCGGAATTTGCCTCTTTGTCTACTTTCCATTCCAGTTCAAATTCAAAGTTTTTAAACTTATGATCAAAGATAATGTCACCTCCGTTATGAGCTCCGGCCTCACCGGCACCAGAACCGGTAATTTTGATCGCACCATCTTCAATAACCCAGGCTTCCGGCATATCCGAACGGTTATACCCTCTCCAGCCTTTGAATGTTTTACCATCAAAAATGGTAATCCATCCATCCGCATCCTGAGGGAAAGTATAGTTGCCTAATTGCACCTCCTTTACAGGCTCACTGGCTGCACTATCACTTTTGGTTGATCCTCCGCAGGAAGAAAAATAACCCATAGTTAAAATTGCTGTTGCTAATAAAAAATACTTTTTCATTACTTCTTTAAATATTTCAGTTTACAATTATCTCGGCATATCTACCAGATTCCATCCCGAACGATAGTTGTGTTTAATCAATTCCTGTGCAAATTCTTTTGCATTGATTGGAGGAGTCACATCGTTATCAAATGTTGGGTGTCCGTCCTTGATCTGGAACTTATCTTTAATGATAATCCGGATCTCATCATTATCACCAATGTTAGTGAACCGCATATTTGGACCATCCCATAACAATTCTTTGTGTAAGTTCTGCAAACGAACAGCGAGCACACCCATTACTACCATTTCGTTGAATGGACCTGCTTCTGAGAAATCAGATTTGGTTTTCACACGGCTGGAAGCATTTTCTTTACAAGCACGGATAAAGTCTTTTTCATGTCCGCCACTTGTTGCATTAGGAACACGACGGCATACTTTCGGAGCATTCGGTACACGTCCTGATAATAACCATGGGTTTACACCATAACAACCACAGATCAATGTATCTTTTGTTCCGTGGAAGATTACACCACCACCCTGATCGTCCATATTTTTTCCGGCTGGGAATCCGTCCGGCATCGGAGGACGAAGACCACCATCATACCAGTGTACCTCCACTTCAGAAAGTGCTACTTTCGGCATATTATCACGGGCAGGGAAAATCAGACGTACATGTTGTGCATTTGGAGCACAATCTCTTAATAACAACGTAGAAGTACCCTGAACCCTGGTAGGATAACCCAGATTCAGCCCTTTAAATACCGGATGGAGGATATGACAGGCCATATCACCTAATGCACCTGTTCCATACGCCCACCAGCCACGCCAGTTCCACGGATGATAAATATGATTGAAGGGTCTCATTTCTGCCGGTCCGGTAAAGAGATCCCAATTCAGAGTAGAAGGAATTTTATCTGCTTTTTCAGGAGTCATCAACCCTTGTGGCCAGATTGGACGGTTTGTGAAAGCTTCTACTTTTGTAACTTCACCGATTTCCCCATTCCAAATCCATTCACAGATCAGGTCTACGCCTTCAGCGGAAGACCCCTGGTTACCCATCTGAGTCGCCACCTTATGTTTATCAGCCAATTTGGTCAATAAACGGGATTCATATACGGAGTGAGTCAATGGTTTTTCACAATACACGTGTTTACCCATTGTTATCGCGTCAGAAGCAATAATCGCATGCGTATGGTCAGCAGTAGCTACCATCACTGCATCAATTGAACTACCCATTTCATCAAACATCTTACGGTAGTCCCAATATTTTTTTGCCTGTGAATACCGATCAAAGGTAGGCTTCGCATATTTCCAGTCTACATCACACATGGCAACCAGGTTTTCACCTTCCATATTCCGTAATACACCTGCACCACGGCCACCAATTCCCACACCGGCAATGTTTAACTTATCCGTTGGAGCTGTGTGTCCATGACTTTTACCTAAAATCGTGTTAGGAACGACTGTTAACGCTGCGGCTGCAACTGTTCCCTTTTGAAGAAATGATCTTCTTGAAATGTTTGACATAATACTACAATTTTAAAAAGATTAGCACTTAATATATATTTCTTGAATTAAATCGCGTCATTACCTGGTCCAAAACTATGCAAATATAGCCAATAGGCTCTTTAGAACAAGAGCTGTTAGGGGGTTAAAAAACGAAAATAAACTTTTTTAACAATAATAAAATCATTCTCAAGAGAAATAAATCAATTACAAAACAAAAACGTATGTGATAAATTCAATTTTTAATCCGTGAATTATACTATTTAATTGTTTTATCCGTTATAATTAAATAACGATCCTTGTGTAATAAAAC
>JAJQES010000282.1 GCA_021201565.1 Tannerellaceae bacterium | reverse complement strand
GAGTATGTCAAAGTTAAGATTTAGAGTTGTAGAGACCGCTTTTAAGAAAAAAGCAATAGAAGTAAAAGCTCCCAAAGAACGTCCGTCTGAATATTTTGCAGTGAACGTATTTAATCGTGAAAAGATGTTCCGGTATCTTCCGGAAAAAGCCTTCCAGTGTTTGGTAGACTCTATTGACAATGGAACTCCTCTGAACCGTGAAACTGCTGATGCAGTGGCCAATGGGATGAAAAAGTGGGCGATCGAACAGGGTGCCACTCATTACACTCACTGGTTTCACCCCTTAACAGAGGCAACCGCTGAAAAACATGACGCATTTGTTGAACACGATGGAAAAGGCGGAATGATCGAAAAGTTTTCCGGCAAACTGTTAGTACAGCAGGAACCGGATGCATCCAGCTTCCCGAACGGAGGGATTCGCAACACCTTTGAAGCGCGTGGTTATACAGCGTGGGACCCTTCTTCACCAGCCTTCATTGTAAACGATACACTTTGTATCCCAACTATCTTTATCGCCTATACAGGTGAACCATTAGATTATAAAGCACCATTGCTCAAAGCGTTGGAAGCCGTAAATAAAGCAGCCGTGGATGTTTGCCACTACTTCGATCCGAATGTGAAAAAAGTATTCTCTTATTTAGGATGGGAACAGGAATATTTCCTGGTAGACGAAGGATTATACGCTGCGCGTCCTGACCTATTGCTAACCGGCCGTACCCTGATGGGGCACGAAAGTAGTAAAAACCAACAGTTGGAAGACCACTACTTTGGGGCTATTCCCACCCGTGTCATGGAATATATGAAAGAACTTGAATATGAATCCCTGAAACTGGGGATTCCATTAAAAACCCGCCACAATGAGGTGGCCCCTAACCAGTTTGAGTTAGCTCCGATCTTTGAGGAATGTAACCTGGCCAATGACCACAACCAGTTGATTATGGGACTTATGCGTAAAGTGGCCCGGAAACATGGATTCCGTGTACTGTTACATGAAAAACCATTCAAAGGTGTTAACGGGTCAGGTAAGCATAATAACTGGTCTTTGGGTACAGATACGGGTGCACTGTTGATGGCCCCGGGTAAAACTCCGGAAGAAAACCTGCGCTTTATTACCTTTGTAGTAAATACATTGAAAGCGGTTTACCGGCACAATGCGCTGTTAAAAGGAAGTATCATTTCTGCCAGCAACGCTCACCGTCTGGGAGCAAACGAAGCGCCTCCCGCTATTATTTCCAGTTTCCTTGGTTCACAGGTATCCAAAGTGCTGGATGAGATCGAAAACAGTGATCCTGATGCATTAAATCTGGCAGGCAAACAGGTACTTGACCTGGGTATTCCAAGAATCCCCGAATTGCTGCTCGATAACACCGACCGTAACCGTACCTCTCCGTTTGCATTTACCGGAAACCGTTTCGAGTTCCGTGCCGTAGGATCTGAAGCCAACTGTGCTTCTGCTATGTTAGCATTGAATGCTGCTGTAGCCGAACAACTTATCATCTTTAAGGCTGAAGTGGATGCAAAAATCGCAGAAGGAAAAGATAAATTTGCAGCCATTCTCGAAGTACTTCGTAAAGATATCAAAGAGAGTAAACCGATCCGCTTTGATGGCAACGGATATAGCGATGAGTGGAAAGTAGAAGCACAAAAACGGGGACTCGATTGTGAAACAAGTGCTCCCCTGATCTATGACGCTTACCTCTCAGACAGTACTATCAAAATGTTTGAGTCAACAGGGGTTCTGAATCACAAAGAGTTAGAAGCACGTAACGAGATCAAATGGGAAATGTATACCAAGAAGATCCAGATCGAAGCACGTGTACTGGGTGACCTGGCCATGAACCATATCATCCCGGTTGCAACCCGTTACCAATCTTCTCTGATCGATAACGTGTATAAAATGAAAGAACTCTTCCCGGCAGATAAAGCTGCGAAGTTATCTTCCAAGAACCTGGAAATTATCGAGGAGATTGCAGACCGTACCATCTTTATCAAAGAAAAAGTAGATGAAATGGTGGAAGCACGTAAAGTGGCCAATAAGATCGAAAGTGAGCGTGAAAAAGCGATCCAATACCACGATCATATCTTCCCGATGCTGGAAGAGATTCGTTATCATATTGATAAACTCGAATTGTTGATTGATAACGAAATGTGGACATTACCAAAATACCGTGAACTTTTATTCGTAAGATAATAACTCACGCAACAGTTTTTTGTTGATTGTTTTGTGTTTGCAAGGGAAGGATGTTGTGATAACAGGCCTTCCCTTCTTTTGTATTTAAACCCTCCGCTCTCTCAGGAGAGAACCTCTTCATTTTTACAGATGTGCAATACTCTAAGTCGCTACGGCTTTGCCTGCGTATCAGATTGTGTTCTTTTACTCAAAAGACAGGGGAGATTAATTCAAAAGAAACCGGAGTTTAACTAAAAAGTACGGGAAGTCTAAGGGATTACACCCGGGTGTAATCTTTATTATACCACGGTGTAATCTCTATTCCACCTGGGTGTAATAAGTATTTCACCAGGCTGTAATGAGTTAATAAAAGGAAGGAATGTTTTTGTAGAGTATAATTCAGTCAGCAAGGGAGATGCCGGCTTATACAAAGATACTACAAAAATAGCTCATTTGCAAGCAATAAAGGAAAAAAACAACCACGAAAGTGGCGTTAATGTAATATCCGGATACCTGATTATTTAAAGCTCCAGATAGTATAGGAAATACCTTCATCATACACATCTGTCTCTTCATGCTTTTTGATGAAATTCACTACCCGGATTGTGACGGGTAGGATGACCACCTCATAGAGGGTTTTCAGGATGGCCTGGGTAACAATCATAATTCCAATCGCATCCAGGGGCATGATCCCGATAAAAGCAACCGGGAAAAAGATCAGAGAATCTGCGCTTTCTCCAACAAGCGAAGAGACAATAGCCCGAAAAGAAAAATGTTTCCCATTGGACGCAATCTTCATTTTACTCATTACATACGCGTTCAGGAATGAGCCTGCCAGAAAAGCCGACAAACTGGCCAGAGCAATCCGGGGAGCCATTCCGAACACCATATTAAATCCCTCTTCATTTTCCCAGAAAGGAGCTCCCGGCAACCAGATCGCAATTTGTGAGAAAAAGATTACCAGGAAGTTGGATGCGAATCCACTCCAGATGATCAGCCGGGCTTTTTTAAAGCCCCATACCTCAGCAATACAATCGTTGATAATATAAGAAACAGGAAAAACAATAACACCGGCTGTAATAGTAATGCCCGCCAGTTGGATGACTTTTGCCTGTAAGAGGTTGGAAGTGACCAGGCAGATGTTGAAAAGGATGCCCAGCATCATAAACGATACAGAAACTTTATTTTGCATATTCCTTGTTTTTTACGTGGTTGATCAAGCACACGGGAAAGACTACCTTCCGTTTTTTTAATTATTTCAGTCCACAAAGGTAATACATAAAACAGAGATTCTTTTTATTCTGCCCTGAATTTACCTCTGTCTGCCGTATAGGACTGTTTCCTTTTTTTACTATATATCCATAATAATTATCAATTGTCAATGCCAATTGTCAATTGTTCACTACTTTTGTGTGGCAAAAAGATTATATTTAGTTTAAATCAGATGAAAGAATTCAGTGAAGAAGCAAATTTGCTTCATACTCCCTATAATAAACCCGATGCATACAATGCGTTGTCAATGCCGGTATATCATTCGGCCGCTTATGAGTTTGCTTCTGCCGAAGAGATGGAAGACGCATTTTGTGGCCGTTCCCCGGAACATGTATATTCCCGTATCACTAATCCGACCGTACAGTATTTCGAGGACAGGGTAAAAACAATTACCGGTGCGTTTAGTGTAACGGCACTCAACTCCGGGATGGCTGCGATTACCAATACCTTTATGAATATTGCACGTACAGGCGGAAATATTGTGACTTCTGCCCATCTGTTTGGAAATACCTATTCTTTCCTGCTTTATACACTGGCTGACTTTGGAGTGGAGGCTCGTTTCTGTGATCTGACTAATCCGGATGAAGTGCGTGCGCATATAGATGAAAATACGTGTGCTCTGTTTCTGGAAATCATCACAAATCCGCAAATGGAGGTGGCAGGTCTGAAACAACTTGCCGGGATTGCGCATGCGCATGCTATTCCATTGATTGCAGATACAACGATTGTCCCTTTCACTGTTTTCAAAGCAAAAGAGTTTGGAGTTGATATTGAACTGGTTTCCAGTACTAAATATATTTCCGGAGGAGCTACCGGTCTGGGAGGATTAATTATTGACTATGCTACCTTTGATTGGGGTAACTCATCTTTGTTGCCCCGCTTTAGCGGATCATTTGACAAAGCCGCTTTTACCGTACGTCTCAGGAAAGAGATACACCGTAATATGGGAGCGTATATGACTCCACAGGCAGCCTATATGCAGACATTAGGCCTGGAAACACTTACGTTGCGGTTTGAAAAACAAGCTGCTACGTGTCTGGAACTGGCAAAGCGGCTCTCGTGCGTATCGGAAATTAGTTCTGTGAATTATACAGGATTGGAAGAAAATCCGTTTTACACAATAAGTAAGGAACAATTTGGGGCTTATCCTGGAGCGATGCTGACATTTGATCTGGCCTCCCGTGAAGCCTGTTTTGCGTTTTTGAATAATCTCAAACTGATCCGCCGGGCTACCAATCTGTTCGATAATAAATCGTTGGCCATTCATCCGGCCAGTACCATTTATGGCACATTTACCGAACAGCAACGGGAAGCTATGGATGTCAAACCAACTACTATCCGCCTGTCCGTCGGCCTGGAACCGGTAGAAGATCTGTATAACGACATTCTACAAGCGTTATAAAGTACGAATTACATTGAGAACGATCATACTGGCAGATAATCAGGATCTCACAAAGGCAGGCCTTCTCTATCTTTGTACAGACACGGCACCGGGTCAACCGCTCAAAGAGGCAGCGACCCGGAAAGAATTGTTACAGGAACTTACCAACGCACCGGATGCAATGGTCATACTTGATTATACTCTATTTGACCTGACCGGAATAGATGATCTTTTTATTCTTCAATCCCGTTTCCCGGATATGAGCTGGATGCTATTAAGTGAACAATTGTCTGAAGATTTTCTCCGCCGGGTCGCTTATAGTGAAGAACCCTTCAGCGTTGTCCTGAAAGAGTCTCCTGTCAGTGAAATCCGGATGGCACTTCAATCTGCTCTTCGGTATGAACCCTATCTTTGTGGCCGTATTGCCCAATTACTACTTCATAATCGCCGTTTGTCTAAAGAGTCCGACCAGGAAGTACTGACTACGACCGAAAAAGAGATCCTTAAACAAATTGCCCTGGGAAGGACCACAAAGGAGATCGCGTCCGAACGTTTTTCCAGTGTACATACCATTACCACCCACCGGAAAAACATTTTTCGTAAACTCGAAGTCAACAATGTACACGAAGCGACCAAATACGCTCTCCGTGCCGGAATCATTGACTCAGCGGAATATTATATTTAGGAACTACTCCTTCTTTCCCTGTTTAGCCACTGCGTCCATCAGTTTTTTGATCTCTTCCGGATCCCCTAAGAAATAATCGTTTTCCAGTTCCATGTTATCGTTGAACTCAAATACATAAGGGATAGCTGTCGGAAGATTTAGATGAACAATATCATCATTGGAAATATTTTTGAGGTATTTGATGATTCCTCTCAGACTATTTCCATGGGCAGCAACCAGAATCTGGTTATTTTCCTGCAGGGAAGGGAAAATAGTCTCTTTCCAGTAAGGCAGAATACGCTCAACTGTATCTTTCAGAGATTCGGTAAGAGGTAATTCAGCATCCCCTACTTTTTTGTACCGGATATCTAAACGAGGATTCCGTGGATCATTTACCTCTAAAGGAAGAGGAGCAATATCATAACTCCGGCGCCAGATCAACACCTGTTCTTCGCCATATTTTTCGGCAGTCTCTGCTTTGTTGAGTCCCTGTAAATTCCCATAATGCTTTTCGTTCAACCGCCAGCATTTTTCTACCGGTATCCAGTCCAGATCCATCCGGTCCAGTACCACATTCAATGTTTTAATAGCCCGTTTCAGATAAGAGGTATAAGCCATATCAAATACATACCCTTTTTCTTTTAACAGATTCCCGGCTTTGATAGCTTCCTCAACCCCTTTGTCTGTTAAATCCACATCCGTCCATCCGGTAAAACGGTTTTCCTGATTCCAGGTACTCTCTCCATGGCGAAGTAAAACGATCGTTTTCATAGTTTCCTGTTTTTGAATATTATTGTAAACTAATAACAAAGACAGAAAAGAAATGGTTAAAAAAATCTTTTATTATTTATTAACAGGTTCCCGGTAGACTTTATACTGTTTTTTATATCTATATATACATGACAGTTTAATAAACGAAGGAGAAGATCCGGTCGTTTATCAAAAAATTGATAGAATGAGAAACAGAATGAAAGAGTGTATTATTGGAATTATTACGGTTTTTCTACTGATACCAATGACAGGAAAAAGTATGGAACAGATGACCAACCAGGCGGATATCCGGAAATGGATTACCCTTACAAAACAGGCTATGGATGTAGATGCGGATCAGTTGCCTGAGCGGATTAAAGAATTAGAAAAAGAGAGTGAGAGTATTGATGAGACCGGTACGCGGGCAATTGTACATTCTATGCTGGCGGAATTATACCAGTCTTATTACCGGGTGAATGCCTGGCAGATCAACCAACGTACGCCTCTGGCGGGGTATGTACCCGCAGATATCCGGGAATGGCCGGCAAATCTGTTCACTGATAAAGTGAAAGAACACCTGGATGCCTCTTTACGACCGGCGGTGGAGTTACAACAGATCCCAGTGAGCCGGTTTGACACTATTCTGGAGACCGGTGCAGATTCTCCTCTTCTACGTCCTACTTTATTTGATTTTCTGGTGTGGAGAGCATTGGAGATACAACCTGCTGAAGAATACTATCAGGCATTGCTCAATTTCCGGCGTACCCGTGAGGAACAACCAGCCGGAATACTGGCTGAATTAGCCTGGCTACGGTTTACATATTCCTTTGACCAGGCCTATGAAGAAGCCCTGGATCAATTATTGGAACAATATAAAGGAAAAGACTTTTCTGTGGAGATCGTGGATGCAAAGCTCAACTTACTGGATGTACAACGGTTTCAGGTTCAAAACCAGGATTCCATACAGGAGATTGCTTACCGGTTAGCACAGGAAACGGTCCGGAAATTTCCGCACTATCCACGGATTGGGCTGGTTAAAAATCGTATTCTGGGATGGGAAAATCCCTCTGTACGGATGGAAATGCCCGGAATGATCTATCCGGACCACCCGTTTTTGTTGACACTGGGATACCGCAATGTCACCCAGGCTGAGATTGTGGTGTATGAAAGCAGACAGACGCCGGAGGAGATCTGGAAAGAGAGAAACAGTGGAAACAGGGAGACTGGTAAACGGGGCAAAGAGGTATACCGGGAAACGATACCGCTGACTTTTACAGCCTCTTACCGGGAAGAAAAAAAAGAGCTTTCATTATCTGGGGTACCTGTTGGTGTGTATGAGTTGGTGGTGGAGGTACCCGGTGAAGAAATCAATATATCCCAATGGGTTTACAGTACAACCGTTTCAGCAGTGTACCGTACCCTTAATGGAAGAGGAGTAGAAGTCTATGTGACTGATTTGGTTTCCGGGAAACCCCTGGAAGGTATTCCGGTACAGTATTATGAAGGAAACAGGAATCAGATGCAACCTGCCGGAACAGTTATCACCGATGCTTATGGGATGGCTCAACTCCCTGCGAAAAAGGAGGTGGCCGGATTTGAAGTTCCGGATCAGGGAGCTGATGGTACTTTTATTACGCCGGTTTATCTCCCCTGGTATAGTGACTCTAACCGGGAAAGCCAGCCACAGGTTACATTTTTTACTGACCGCAATTTATACCGTCCCGGACAAACACTCTTTTTCAAAGGAATCTTATATGTAAATGATAAACAGGACCCGCGTGTTGTAGCCGGGCAGCCCGTGAAAGTTTCCCTCTATGACGCAAATAATCAGGAGGTAGCAGTACGGGAATTAAAAAGTAATGAGTTCGGATCGTTTCAGGGAGAATTTATCATTCCTTTGAAAGGATTAACCGGCCTTTATTCGATCCGCACTGCTAATGGGAATCATTATGTGCGGGTAGAGGAATATAAACGTCCCTCGTTCCGGGTGGAGATTGATCCGGTGAAAGAGGATATTGCCGGAGGTGATGAAGTAACGATCCGCGGACAGGCTATGACCTATTCGGGAATACCTTTGACAGAAGGGAAGGGGACTTACCGGATAGTTAAACAGGATATGCTGTGGCGGAGATATCCCTCTGCAGGAGATAACCAGGTGGGAACCGGAGTTATACAACTCCGGCCGGATGGAACTTTTGAGATCCCTTTCCGGACCTTAACCGCTTTTTATCGCTATCAGGTACAGGTCATGGTCACGGATACGAAAGGGGAAACCCAGGAGGCTTTCTATCAGTTTTCAGCTGGAGGAAATAGCATGCTTCTTTATCTGGAGAACTACCAGCAACGGGCTGAAAAGGAAAAACTGGAATTAACTGTTAAAGCTCAGACTATTAACGGGGAACCTGTTCCGGCAAAAGGACAATTCTATATATACCAGTTGCAGCAGGAGGGAGATATCTGGAAAGAGGGAAAACTATTAACTTCAGGAACCTTTGAAACAGGGGTCCCGTTAAAAAAAGAATTGTTTGCCGCATTGCCTTCCGGAGCCATCCGTATCCGTTTTGAATCTCCGGATAGTAAAGGACGAGAAGCAGAGGCTCAATATGATATAACTTTGTATGGACGGAAGGATACGGCCCCTCCGGTATTTTCTCCCATTTGGAGTATTCTGCCGGCCGGTGGATTTATCCCCGGAGATGAGGTGGAAATCGTAGTCGGGACTTCGTTGGAGGATGCCTTTATTCTGTATGAGGTATTGGATGGAAAGGAACAAGTCAAAAGAGAAGTCCTTTTACTGAATAAAGAGAACCGTACCCTACGGTTGCGTTTTATGGAAAACTGGAAAGATGGTGTGTTGCTCTCATTCACTCTGGTAAAGGAAGGAAAACTGTATAAAGAAACAGCCGGGCTTTACCGGAGATATCCCGACCGGACATTAACATTTCATCCGGTCACTTTCCGGGACAGATTGAAACCGGGACAAACAGAAGAGTGGCGTTTCCGGATCGATGATCCCAATGCACAAGGGATATACGCGGAGGTATTGGCTGCTATGTATGATAAATCGCTGGACCAGATCTATTCCTCGGTCTACAATTTTTCGTTGCAACAATACCCATCTATAAATATCGTGCAATTTACGGAGGGAGAAGGAATGCGCATCCAGGGACAAATGAAAGAGAAGAAATTCGATCCGCTTTCTGTACCGGATTATCAGTATGACCGGCTGGATTGGCAGGGATTGCAATTAGTACCTGCAATCCGTGTCCGGGGATATAGAGCAGGTGTTCGGTCTTTGGCAGGCAGCGTTGTGAGGGAAGCCGCAGTGGAAGATAGTGATATGGCAGTTTTGAGTAGTGTTGCTGTTCCTTCTGCAAAAACAGGAGTTCAGAATGAGGCACAGTCGGATGGCCTCATACCAGGTGGTGGCGCATTCAGGGAGGAGAAAATTAGTGTGGCGGATATTCGTGTCAATTTTAATGAAACAGCCTTCTTTTATCCCAATATACTGACAGATAAAGAAGGGAACTTTCAGGTACAGTTTACTATTCCGGAAAGCAATACGACCTGGCATTTACAAATGGTTGCTCATACCCCGGATTTAAAATATGGTCTTTGGTCGCAGGATGTAATCACGCAGAAACCTATTATGGTGATTCCTAATCTGCCGCGTTTTGTCCGGAAAGGAGACCGGATACAGATTGCATCACAGATTGTGAACCAGACCTCGTCTGTGATCCGGGGAACAGTGATGTTGGAATTGTTCGACCCGGTAACCAATCAGTTGTTGCCAGACCAACCGGAACAGTCGAAAAAGGAATTGACTCTGGAACAGGCATCTACCGGTTCTGTTGTGTGGGAATGGCTGGTGCCGGACCGGGAAGAGATGGTTGGCATACGCATTGTAGCTACTTCCCCGGAAGGAAGCGATGGAGAACAACATTTGTTGCCGGTTGTAACGGACCAGATCCTTATTACGGAAAGTATTCCTTTTTATATGAAAGAGGAGGGGACGGAAATTCTGACACTGGCATCCGGATGGAATAAAAAAAACCGGACACCTTATTCACTTACATTTGAAATGAGTACGAATCCGGTCTGGTATGCGGTACAGGCATTGCCTA
The DNA here is from genome assembly GCA_021201565.1 of Tannerellaceae bacterium. Lineage (GTDB taxonomy): Bacteria > Bacteroidota > Bacteroidia > Bacteroidales > Tannerellaceae > UBA4116. The sequence continues at coordinate 4,537 of JAJQES010000282.1, read as the reverse complement.
CTTTGACAGATCCTAAAAGCGACAATGTGATAGACTGGTTCAACGCCTGGTTTAGCAATACCCTGGCGCGTTCGTTAGTGACTACGACTCCACGGTTATCTGAGATGATTACTCTCTGGGTCCACCAGGGAGGCAATGCAGAGAGCCTGTTTTCGCAATTACAGAAAAACGAGGAATTGAAGCAGATCATATTGGCAGAAACTCCATGGGTGCTGGATGCTAAACAGGAAGAGGAACAGATTCAGCGGCTGGCTCTTCTGTTTGATCTGAACCGGGCTACATGGCAGCGGGAACAGGCCCTGAAAATGCTGAGTGAACAGCAATTGGATAGTGGAGGCTGGGGATGGTTCCAAGGACTTGCTCCTTCCCGCCGGATGACTCTCTATATATTAAAAGGAATGTCCCAACTGACAGCTCTGAATGCTGTTGAATACGGACAGCAGGAGCGGGAGATGCAGATGAAAGCTCTTCGTTATCTGGATGGGGGCATCCGGGATGACTATCAGGCACTGCAAAATGGACGGACAGATCAGAAGAAATATATACCTTCCGGTTTTCAGTTGGAATACCTGTTTGTCCGGAGCGCTTTCCGGGATATTCCGGAACAGGGAGACGCAAGAGAGGCATTCCGGTATTTTACGGGACAAATGGAAAAACAATGGAAAGAATTTTCCCTGGAAGGAAAAGCCTGGACAGCTATGTTATTATACCGGAACGGGAACAAGAAAGCAGCCGGAGAGATTGTAAACTGGTTCCGTAAAACAGCTACCCGTTCGGAAGAAAAGGGTATGTATTGGGCCAATAATCGCCGGACTGCCGGACAATTCCACTCCCCGGTTGAAGTCCATACAGCAATTATGGAAATGTTCCGGGAGATTGATCCTGTTCAGTCCGAAACTGACCAGATGAAACAGTGGCTTCTCACTCAGAAACGGACTCAGCACTGGAGTAGTTCGCCTGCTACATTGCAGGCTGTTTATATCCTGTTTAAAACCGGTTCCGGTTGGCTGGAACAAACTAATTCTGCTATAGTAGAGTGGGGAAATAAATCCCTTTCCGCTGATAATGGCAAAGGGATGGCCGGATATATAAAAGTGTCCGTTTCACAGGAAGAGATTACTCCGGATTATGCCCGGGTAATCATCCGGAAGGAAGGGAATACTCCCGCCTGGGGAGCACTGTACACACAATATTTTACTCCGTTGGATGATGTAGAGCAGAGCGGTGGGCTTCTTCAGATAGAAAAGAAGCTGTTCATTGAAACCAATAGCGGAACTCAGCGTCAGTTAACACCGGTGACAGAAAGCCGTCCGTTGCAGGTAGGAGATAAAGTGGTAGTCCGCTTGGTAGTCCGTGCATCCCAGGAAATGAATTATGTTCATTTACATGATGTAAGAGCCGGGTATCTTGAACCTTCTGATAATCTATCTGGTTTACAGTATAGGGACCGTCTCGTTTATTATCATGCTCCGGCAGATCTGTCGGAAGATTTCTTCATAGAGCGGTTACCGGAAGGAACCTTTGTCCTGGAATATAGCGGATATGTAACCCGGGCCGGCGAATACAACGGAGGAATCAGTACGATTCAATGCCTGTATGCTCCCGAATATATCGCCCATACAGCAGGAGAGAGAATGGAAGTCAGAAAGTAAGAAGTTAGTAAAGAAAATAATCTTTTATCCGGTTGCTTACCTTCTAAAGAGCAAAGCGACTGATAACTTCTGGATTCTTAACTTCTAAATTAAGAGATTATTATTAACTTTGTAGAGATAAATTGATAAAATAAAAGTATCGATGAAACAAATTATATTTATTCTGTTGGCGGTAGTGCTGGCTACTGCAAATAGTTATGCGCAGGATGGTGCGGTTATTGAGGCGGAGAAGCTGACGCATGATTTCGGAACCATCAATGAGGCAGACGGAAATGTAAGTTACTCTTTTGTGGTTAAAAATACGGGGAATGCTCCTTTGGTGCTGACCCGGGTTGTGGCCTCCTGTGGTTGTACAACCCCGGAATGGACCCGCGAACCTATTGCTCCCGGAGAATCCGGAGAGATAAAGGTAACGTTTGACCCAAAAGACCGTCCGGGACCTTTTGCCAAAACGATTAATGTCTATAGTAACGGAAAAAAAGGAAGTTACATATTGACTATTCGTGGGGAAGTAAAAAAATAACAATAGACTAATGAATATACCATGGGGCTGAAAAACAAGCTTGTTCTACTGTTGACCCTCTTTTTCTATGTTACCTGCCTGTATGCGCAGGAAGGGGCTCTTATCGAATCGGTTGAGAAAACCCATGATTTTGGTAATATCATAGAAACAGATGGAGAAGTCAGCCATGAATTTATAATAAAGAATACCGGTTCAGCTCCCCTGGTAATTACCCGTGTTACGGCCTCCTGTGGTTGTACGACTCCGGATTGGACCAAAGCACCCATTGAAGCCGGTCAAAGCGGAGTGATAAAGGTTACCTATAATCCAAAAGGCCGTCCGGGGCCTTTTCGTAAAAGTATCTCCGTAGGAAGTAATGGCTCAAAAACTCCTTTACAGTTTATTGTGATGGGGAATGTCACTTCGCGTCCGCCGGCACCAGCCGTGTCTTATCCATATAATATAGGGGATTTGAAACTAAGTAGCCGGAAAATTAATTTCAGTAGTATTCGTAAGGATGAAACATTGAGTGAAAAGCTCTATCTCCGGAATAACGGAGAGGAAACGATAGTAGTAAAGACCGGAAAAATACCTGCTTATCTGACAGCAGAGGTTCATCCCGAAGTTCTTCAACCGGGAGAAACCGGAGAACTTACTCTTTTATATGATGCCCGGACGGCTAAAAAGATGGGCCGCATTTATAATGAATTGCCCCTTATTTTGGAGAGGCTGGATAGAAAAACAGAAACCGGTAAGATCAGTATTACTGCCAACATTATAGACAATCCGTCGAAGAACTCCGGAAGGTCAGCGCCGGTAGCCCATTTCTCTGCTACCCGGATTGAGTTTGGAGTTCTGGAAGAAAAGGGAAGCGGTATCATTCCCGTATTAGGTAGCGGAGGACGGTCATCGGAGACACTCACTATTACCAATACCGGAAAAAGTAATCTGACCATCTATAGTGTAACCTGTGATAATGATATAGTAGATGTATCCGGAGGAAAGAAAGAACTGAAGCCCGGTGGATCTGTAACCTATAAAATATCGGTTCGTCCCAAAGATATCAAACTCAAACTGGATACAAATATATATGTGGTATCGGATGACCCGGCCGGCCCTGTCCGGTTAATAAAGGTAACAGCCGAAAAATAATTTGAAAATAACCTGATTATGGAACATCCTGAAAATGATGAAGCATACAAGGGACTGAAAGTAAACAAAGGGGTTGCTGATGTTCCGACTGTTAATCCGTATTTGCAAAAGAGAATACGTAAAAGTTTCACTCCAACTGAATATGTAGATGGAATACTGGATGGGAACATCACGATTCTTAGCCAGGCTGTTACATTAATAGAAAGTGCCAAACCTGAACATCAGCAAGTTGCACAGGAAATCATCGAAAGGTGCCTGCCGTATGCCGGAAATTCAGTCCGGATAGGTATTACCGGTGTTCCGGGTGCGGGAAAAAGTACCTCTATAGATGCGTTTGGTATGCATCTGCTGGAACAGGGACGCAAACTGGCAGTATTAGCTATAGATCCCAGTAGTGAACGCTCTAAAGGAAGTATTCTGGGAGATAAAACCCGGATGGAAGATCTCGCACGTGAAAAAAATGCGTTTATCCGTCCTTCTCCTTCTGCCGGTTCATTAGGTGGTGTTGCCCGTAAGACCAGAGAAACGATTGTTTTGTGTGAAGCGGCAGGATTCAATACTATTTTTGTAGAGACTGTGGGAGTGGGACAAAGTGAAACGGCAGTTCACTCGATGGTGGATTTTTTTCTGTTGATCCAGTTGGCCGGTACCGGGGATGAATTACAGGGAATCAAACGGGGAATCATGGAAATGGCTGATGGTATCATTATTAATAAAGCTGATGGTGATAATATAGATAAAGCCAATCTGGCTGCAGCTCAATTCCGGAATGCTCTTCATTTATTTCCACCGACTAATTCAGGATGGATCCCCAAAGTCCTTACCTATTCCGGATACTATAAATTGAGAATTGCAGAGATATGGGAAATGGTCGATGAGTATATTACCTTTACCCGTGAAAATGGTTTTTTTGACTGGAAGCGCAGGGAGCAATCCAAATACTGGATGTATGAAAGTATCAATGAATCATTACGGGATAAATTCTATCATGATCCGTTGATTGAGAACCGGTTAAAACTTGTAGAGCAAAAAGTATTAGAGAACCGGCTTAGTTCTTTTATGGCTGCTAAAGAAATGATAGATCTGTTTCTTGAAAACATCTCCGGCAATCAAAAATAAGTTAGGCACGGATTTCACACACTATACAGTTTTTTATTAAAACTAATAATTGTGTAATCCATGCCTGCGAATATTATCTATACAATATATTATATAGAGGATATTCGTAATG
>JAJQES010000350.1 GCA_021201565.1 Tannerellaceae bacterium | reverse complement strand
ATCTCACACATTCTTATCTATCAAAAAGGCCATTTATATTTGTAATAGTTCTTGCAGAACAAATTCTAATGCTCCGATTAAAACACTAATTATAACCTACATAAGCAATTAACAAGCATATTAGACCAATTAAATATAAAACAAATTGTATAACCTTATAATTACGACGTGCCTATGATATAAACAATTCCCTTTAATCAAAAATGGGTAAAAAACCAGGCTACCCGGTCAAATTTAACTGATAAAAAAGCCTACTCAATTTAGTAACAAATCAATGTAAGAATTTTATGAAAAAAAACACTTTGTGCGATCTTTTATTGCTTAAAAATTCTCACACCAGGAACATTCTGAATGTTGTGATAATTTCTTCTCTTACTTTTTGCTTTTGGCCATCAGGCTTATATGCTTCTAATACAGAAACCAACAAAAACCTACAGAGTGGACCTAACCCAATGACCACTCCTCAACAACACATCACAATTACCGGAGTGGTAATAGACAATCATGGTGAACCGGTTATTGGGGCAAACATTGTACAAAAAGGAACCGTAAACGGAACAGTCACCGATTTTGACGGGAATTATAGTTTACAGGTACCTCAGGGAGCCACCCTACAGATATCTTATATCGGATATCTGTCCCAGGAGATAGTAGTCGGTTCTAACAATGTTATTAATATAACACTACAGGAAGATACGCACGCTTTAGAAGAAGTAGTGGTGGTGGGTTACGGAACATTACAGAAAAAACAGGTAACCAGTTCTATCACTTCCGTAAGTGCTGCCGATCTGCCCGTTGGTGTAGGGGGTTCGTCCATTGCAACCGCGTTAGTAGGGAAAGTCGGAGGATTGATCATCACAGGAACAGACAGTCCGAATAGTGGGAATACCCTGCAGTTACGGGGACCTTCTTCTATCAACGCCGGAAAAGATCCGCTGGTGGTTATTGACGGTATGCCGGGGGGTGATATCCGTTCGGTAAACCAGGAAGACATCCTTTCCATTGATGTGCTGAAAGATGCTTCGGCAGGGGCCATCTATGGTACGCGTGCAACCGGTGGTGTGATCCTGATCACAACGAAACAGTCGAATGTGGATGATGGCAAAGTAAAATTAACCTACAATGGTGAAGTAGCTTTCAAACAGACATACGGTAAACCCCGTATGTTAACGGCCGACGAATACCGCCGGTATGAACATGGCATAGACTATGGATCCAATGTAGACTGGTGGGATGAATCCTTAACAGATAACCCAACTTCACAGAAGCATACGGTCACCTTACAGACCGGAACAAAAAATGCTCAGGTATATACCTCTTTCTTTTACGAAAACAACCGCGGTGTGGTAAAATTTGATGACCGGACCGACTATGGAGGAAGAATTAACGGACGGTTTAAGTTATTAGACGGTTGGGTAGAGATCAATACGCACGCTGACTACCGTCAGGCTATGCGTAAACAAAGCAAAGCGGGTATGGCTGAGGCATTACGCAACAACCCTACCCGTCCGGTCTATGATCCGGATAGCCAAACCGGTTATAATGTATGGTTAAATGAAACGTTACAGAACAACTCTATTGCGGATGCCGCCCTGAACACCGATGAAGGGATGGATAAATGGTTCCGCCCGGACGTTTTAATGAAAGTAAATATTTTGCCTGTCAGTGGATTATCTTATACACAAACAGTGGCTTATGAATTAAGACAATGGGAACAACACCGGTTTAAATCCAGGTATCACCGGGATGAAATTCAAAACAACAATCGTGGTGGAGATGCGCGTCTGAATTTTGATAAAACCGAATTTCTGAATACAGAAGGATATGTGACGTACGTAAACGCTTTTGGCGACCATTACATTAATGCCGTGGCCGGATATAGTTTTCATCAGAAAAACGGTGAAAAATTTGAAGCCCGGAACTATGATTTTTCTGTGGATCCGGTTCAATTCTGGAATATCGGACAAGGCTCTTATCTGAAAGATGGTAAAGCGGATATGAGTTCATCCAAGAATATTACAGAGAAATTGGGAGCTTATTTTGGCCGTGTGAATTATTCCTACAAAGACCGGTATATGACAACAGCTACTTTCCGGCGGGAAGGTTCTTCCAAATTTGCCAAAAATAACCGTTGGGGGAACTTTTGGTCGATATCCGGAGGATGGCGTATTTCGGAAGAAAATTTCATGGCAGGCACACGCGGTTGGCTGAACGATCTGAAAGTTCGTGCCGCTTACGGGGTGATCGGTAATAATAATTTTGATGCCGATTATGCCGCTACTTTATATGGTAGTGACCAGGTGTGGTTAATGCCGACCGGGAACTGGGCATATACCTATGGCAAAACCAGAAATGTAAATACGGACCTGAAATGGGAAGAAACGCGGGAATGGAATTTCGGATTAGACTTTTCTGTTCTGAACAACCGTCTGTATGGTAAGGTTGATTTATACCGCCAGAAAGTACATGATATGATTTATGAAATTGAAGTTTCCCAACCGCCTTATACCCAAAGTTCTATGCACATGAACATTGGAAATATGGAGAACAAAGGATGGGAAGTTGAAATAGGTGCCGATATTATCCGGACAAAAGACCTGACTTATAGTACATCTCTTAATATATCCGGAAATACCAGCAAGATACTGTCTTTATGGGGCAACCAGTCCTATTTTAATAAAGGAGGTCTTCCTTCTCCGGGAAACCCGGGGGATGCCCTTCGTGTTGAAGAAGGGGTGAAATTAGGTAGTTTCTATCTGTGGAAATATGCAGGTATAGATCAAACAACCGGAGAATTCCTTTTGTATAACAAAGACGGTGAAATTATCCCGGCTTCCGAAAAAACAATGGAGGACAAACAATACATCGGTAACTATTATCCCAAAGCCATTTTGGGTTGGACACATAATGTCCGTTATAAAAACTGGGATTTTGGAGTTGTATTTACCGGTTGGTTTAAATATGATATCTACAATACAGTCGAGATGTATATGGGATTACCGAATGTCGGGGATGGACTAAATGTACTCCAAAAGGCCTATAAGAAAAACTCACATATCAAAGGAGAGAAACAATTATGTGATTACTTCCTGGATGACGCTTCTTTCTTTAAAATCCAGAGCATCAATGTAGGCTATAACCTGAATCTCAAACCTTACACCAATAATCTGGTGGATATGTGCCGGCTATACCTGACGATCAATAATGTAGCTAAATTTACCAAATACGGTGGTGTGAATCCGGAACAGAATGTGACCGGTTTTGAGCACGGCATTGAATACTTTGGAGATATTTATCCACAGACCCGTCAATACACATTAGGTTTACAATTAACATTTTAATTCCTGATTAATTATGAAACAATATAAATTCAGCTATTTAGTTTTATTCTGCGTTGTTGCGATATTGACTTTCACCCGTTGCAACCTGGACCCGGAATATTATTCTCAAACGGTACCTGAGACTTTTTATGATAATGAAGAAAATGTCTGGCAACGATTTTTCAGGCCTTTTACCCACTGGAGATGGTATGTTGCACAGGATCAGAACCGCTGGAATCTACAGGAATTAGGAACGGATGAATTCTGTTATCCTTACCGTGCTTCCGACTGGGTAAACGGAGGGGAAAATTACAATTTTCATCTACATCGTTTTGATCCCCAAAGTATTGGGATTTATGAAGGCTGGCGACTCTTTGCTATGGGGGTAGCTTTGGCCTGGGACGCCTTAGAAGATTTAGATGAATTTGTGGATTTCGATGCCATGGGATTCTCTGAAGGAACTAAAGAATCAATGTTAAACCAGCAAAAAGCATTAATTGCCTCTTTTTATCTGGATGGATTAGATTTATTTGGAGGTGTACCCTTATATACAACTACCAACTCAGAGATCCTGCCACGTTCTACTGCAGAAGAGACCTTTAAGTTTATTGAAGATCTATTACTCGAAGCTATCCCTAATTTACCACTTAAAACAGAATTAGGAGCGTTGGAAAACGGAGGTATTAACCGGGCCGCAGGTGCCGCTCTATTGGCCAGACTATACTTCAACGCAAATGTATATATCGGAAAAGAGATGTTCACTGAAACCGCGAAAATTTGTGAGGATATTATCAATGGTGTATACGGTTCTTACGAGTTGGATGCGCGTTTTCAGGACACATTCGGATTCAACAATGAGTATTCCAAAGAAATTATATGGACAGTCCCAAGTGCCAATACCAAACTGGAGACCAACGGTTTTTACAGTCATAGCCTGCATTATAATTCCCAGTATTATTTTGGAAATATTGAGATTTCCGACAACCATAACGGAGTATGCCTGCAGCCTTCACGGAAACCAAACGGACAATTATATTCAGAATATAAATTAGGTAGTCCTTATGAAAAATTTGAAGACAATGACGTACGTAAAAAACCCTACGTGTATTTAGGGAACGGTGAATACGAAGGAATGTTCTTAGTCGGAGAGCAGGTAAATCCGATCACGGGAGGTATCTGTTACGGAGCTCGTGAATACAGGGATACCGGTAAGCCTTTGGAAATCGTGGACCAGATTGCTTATATGTCACAGATTGGTACGGAGTATACAGTAGAAAATGTACCAAACGGATATCAATATGGCGAAGAGAATTCAGGCGTACGCCTCCACAAACGCAGTGTATTACCGAACGCAGAAGACAAAGCCAGACAATGGGATCCGGATGTTCCTTTTATCCGGTTGACAGAAATTTACTATACGCTGGCTGAATGTGAGATGCGGGCCGATAATACTCAGAAAGCCGCTGAACTGATTAATACGGTTCGTAAACGGTATTTCGTGGACGGAGATACAGATCCGAACCCCGTTGTTCCAGCCACATTGGATAAATACCGGATGCTGGATGAATGGTTGATTGAATTCTTAGGTGAAGGCCGTCGCCGCACCGATCTGGTTCGCTGGAATGCGTATGTAACAGAAGCATGGTGGGATCATACACCCACAAATGATCCGAATAAAAACCGGTTCCCGTTATCTGAAAGAACAATGGCAGGTAATAATTTACTGGAACAGAACCCCGGATATAAATAATTTCAGGCTTTAGTCATTTCTATTAAGAAACTGTTTATATAAATAATCAGTAGTTAAATTTTATGGGGATGTGTCAGGATTTCGACACATCCCCATATATTTTTATTTTTCCAAAAGCGCAACCACACACCATAAATATGGGGCCTGACCATGAAAGTCACCGGCAACGCGCGGACGGTCATAATAGTATTGCTTATCATTCTTTTTACCCGTACCAATACATACTTCGGTCACATTATTACGTTCATCGATATAGGGGATTAATGCCAACCAGGCTTTTCGCGCAGCCGGAGCATATTCTTTGGCATCCAGCCATCCCTGTTTGACGCCTACTATAAATGCATACGTAAACATAGCAGAACCTGATGTTTCTGCCCATGAATCCGGCTCATCAATTAATTGTCCCCAGATCCCATCCGGACGCTGATATTTTTTCAGGCTTGCCATCATTGTCTGATATCCTTCCATAATCCGTGAACGGTCTGTATGACCATCCGGCAAATAGCGAAGCAGATCCGCCATCCCAACTGCCATCCAGCCGTCTCCCCGCCCCCAGTAATAAGGGACATCCGGGGCATGGTAGAAAAGCCCGTTCGGACGTTGTATCTCATCCAGATAAAGGACCATTTCCTTTGCCGCGCGGTCAATATATTTAGAATCTCCGGTTACTTTATAGGCCTGAGCCTGTACGGAGGTAATCATATACATATCATCAATCCACAAACGGGTCTGCCAGGAATATCCTTTTTCCGCCCATCTTTTCTCTTCCGGAGATGCATTTTGCGGCACATCCCACTGAGTATCGGCATACTCCATGCCCATCTCCAGATAACGTTTATCGTTGGTTATCTGATAAAGTTGTAAAGCTAATCCGCCAAACATATTATAATCCACATGGTTCATAGGAGGCAGCAATGCTTTTTCCCGCGTAAAAAAAGGTTCAAACTTATCCTGCAGCAGTTCAACAAGTGTTTGATCTTTCGTTATTAAAGCAAAATCCAGCGATCCGGTCCAGGTACAGACTTCCGCATAATGAATATATCTCCCGGCATACAGCTCGTGCCTGTCGTCCACAAAATGATAGGCTAACCGTTTCCCCACTTCTTCAGGAGTATATCCTGCGGGGAAATCTTTTAGCAAATCTCTCTGAGCGTGCAACAACTGAAAAGGAAAAAGAAGGAATAACATACATATTTTTTTGTCCATAACCATTTTTATTTATTTGTAATTGCAAATAGAAACAACAGGGGCTGACTTTTTAGTCAGCCCCAATAGGATATCACATAACATTAACTACATACTAATCTACTCTATCTTCATCAGCAACAGCATCTTCCCAGTTATCCCATTTAGGAGTCGCCGGATCATATCCATCATATCCATAATTCTGAGCCAGTTCCCCTTTATTATTAGCTGTAATTGCTGAATAAGGAATGGGCCAGTAAATATTCTTTTTATCCATGGTATAGTTTGGATTAGAATTACCGGTTGAAGTAATCTCAATAGGACCTTTGTTATACATACTGTAATGGTTAATGCGCTGATACCAGTAACTACCACCTTCCGAATCAGTCCCACTCTGCTTGTCAAAGGTCTCCAGATTATAGGTGTTTCCCCATTCATCAGGTTTACCACTACGGGCAAGACACAAGGATACACGCGTCAACTCTACATTCCGCCATTCTTCCCAATACAATTCACGGGCCCGCTCATTCATAATATCACCAATCGTAACTGTACCGGTATATAATTGTGAACAATTAGCTCGTTGCCGGATCACATTCAGATCATCCTTAATGGTCGGATCGTTCTCATTGATATAGAATTTAGCTTCTGCCCGCAGGAGATAAGCCTCTGCCAAACGGTACAGATACCAATCCGCTATACCTCCGTCAGTAGCGCCCTGATATCCGGAAGAGCCACTGATATTGGCTTCATTCACCGGGTCATCTAAATAAAATTTATAGTGGGGTACATCATACCAACGGCGAATCGTATCACTACATAGCGGATTCCCATTATCGTCGAACAATGTAAGATGCTGGCCGAATTCCGAAGACTCTTTATTATTAACCCGGTAATCTTCCATACGAACCCAGTTGCCCACTTCCGAATTATGGCGTAAATCACCTGCGTCCATGACTCCATTTACACTCCACATGGCATGCGTTTGAAAATAAGTAGGACGGAAAGTGGAAACACCACGTCCAAAAGCACGCATATAATCATACTGTGCAATATAATCTGCATGGTCACGCCGGATATTTAATAACGCCTGTTTACCATCTTTTGCTTTTACACTCTCATCAAACAGCATAGGATACAGAACACGCATAGTGAGCATCTGAACAAAAGATTCTGCACTCGCTCCCCGGTTAGGCATTCCCATAATCACCTCTTTATTAGCTGAAATAAGTTTATTCTCGGCACGGTGTAAATCCCAGATCACATTGCGGGTAATTTTCCATGTTTCCGGCTCACCACCTTCATTAAAAGTACCGAAATTAGCCTGCATAAGTGAATATCCTGACTGATCAATAATGATGTCCATCTGCTCCTTGGCTTTCGCATATTCTCCTATGGCGAGATAGCATTTAGCCAACAGCATACGACAGGCTCCTTTATTTATCATACCGATCATATCCATATCCTTCTGGTCAGGTACCCATTCCACAGCAAATTCCATATCCTTTACCAGCATTTCTAAGATAGCATCGCGTTTCGTACTACGGTAGTTTTGTTTCGGTACTTCCAGAATTTTAGTAATAAGAGGGACATCGCCAAATTCAAAGACCAATGCCATATACCGGAAGGCCCGATGGAAATAGGCTCTTCCTTTATACATATTTTTAGTCGTTTCGTCCAACTCTTCAACACCATCCACAAACTGAATAATGGTGTTAGCGTACATGACTCCCCTATACGTTTCGTCCCATAAATACCAGATGCTATTTGTCCGGTCAAGATTCTGATGCACAGTTTCACTGGTCGGTGTTAACATGGCAGCTACATCACACAACATACTCCGCTTATCAGTTGCACTGGCCACCATCAGTTCAGAGAAAATATACTCCGTTCCCAAAGTAAGCATCTCATTATGATCATTTGGCCAATAGCCCCTCAGGTGACGGTCACAGATTGCCATAGCCGACATCAGGCCGGATTCTGTATTAAACGTAGCAGTCGGTTCATAAAAGGATAACGGATCAGGTTTCAGAAAATCATCCGAACAACTGCTAAACATAAGTATACCACTGATCAATGTGGCAAAGCCTGTATAATTTAATTTTTGAAATATCTGTCTCATATCTGTTTCTATTAGAGGTTAAAAAGTTAAATTCAGTCCCAATGAATAAGTGCGTGTAGCTAATCCACCGGTTTCGGGGTCACCATATTCCCAGTCTTTCGCCCATACTGCCACATTCCGTACAGTCGCAAATACTTTGACACGCTCTAAGTCCCATTTGGTAGTCCAATGTTTAGGTAATGTATACCCTATTGAAATATTCTCAAGACGAATAAATGAACGGTTATACAACATTCGCGCACCTGTTGCACCGGTAGGACCTGAGGCCTCAATCCGCGCATATTTATTGGTTGGATTATTGGGAGTCCAATATTCTTTAGCAGCCCTATTAGCCAGCATGGAAGTCATAAGTCCTCCATCGTCATCGTTGTTAAGATAATTACCTTCTAAACTTTTATGTCCCATTTTTGAATAAATATTGAAGGAGATACTAAGATCTTTCCACAATACAAATTCATTACGCAAAGACCAGTGAATTGGCGGATTTGTTTGTCCCAGAAATTCTTTATCATTATCGTTATACACATGTGTAATAGAACCATCTGCATTCACGACATCATCTTCGGTATAATTATTAGCCACTTTGGGATCACCCGGTAACTGGCCATATTTCGCCGCTTCTTCGATTTCATCAACCTGCCAGATGCCGGTGACACGGTAATCCCAAATCGCTCCGATAGGCTGTCCGATAAACCAGCCGTTAGTAATATCATCCATCTCTTTGGTTCCTATTACATTTCCGGCAGCATCCAGCACATTTTCATATTCATAATAGAGATGTGTTATTTTATTTTTATTGTAAGAGAAACCTAAAGTAGTACTCCATTGGAAATTACGGGTATCAATATTTAATGTACTTAATGAAATTTCAACCCCGCGGTTATTTACCTCCCCTAAGTTAGTCGTAATGTTAGAAAATCCGGTAAAGCTGGGCAGACGCTGGTTCATAATCATATCATGGGTATTCATATTATAATATTCAATCGTTCCCGCTATACGGTTACGGAGAAACCCAAAATCGAAACCGAAGTTCCACGAAGCTGTTTTTTCCCATTGCAGATTCGGATTTGCCAACCGGTCAGCCATTAAATACCGGTACTGTACCAATTCACCCGATTGATTGAGATAACCATGGGTCTTACCGGCTCCTTCCCCAAGGTTTGCCAGAGCTACATACGGATTATCCAGCGAGCGGTTTCCATTTTTACCATAGGATACACGTAATTTACCGGTAGTAAGAATATGATTCCACTTAAAAAACTGTTCATTGGTAAATGTCCACGCTACTGCTACCGACGGGAAAGTGGCATAAGGATTAGAGGAACCAAAGGCAGAATAGCCATCCCGGCGTATAGAAGTAGTAAACATATAACGGTCATCATACGAATAAAACAGGCGGGCCAGTAAAGCATTGGCCGTTTGATGAGTATCTTCACTCGAATAAGTACTGTTCTCTTTCGTACCGTTCTTTGTATTATGGAACCCTAATGCATCTGAGGGTAAAATATTACGGGCTTCAATACGGTCTTTCCAGGATTGCTGCTCTTCTGCTTCCTGCACCAGAGTCAGAACGACATGATGCTTATTCAGAAACGTATGATCCCAGGTGATCGTATTATTTAAAGACCAGTCAAACCATTTTGTCTGCTCACGGTTTACGCCACGTTCAGTGGGATTAGAACCCGGCAAAGCAGATGACATAAAATACCGGTCATAATGAAACTGATAACGGGGTGCTGCATTGAAGGTGTAAGTCACATTAAACGGCAAGGAAACTTTAGCAAATAAAATACTGTTGAGTACCGTATAGCCCTTCTCCAATTCCAGATATTGTTTTTGGAAATCAAAGTTATATCCTCTGTTACTATATTCTGCACTCAGCGGATACTGGACAGGATTCCCTTCTTCATCTGCATAGTCTGAATATGGACTATTACGCAATTGAGCATCCGTATCCATATTAATGGAACCATCCGAACGGTCCTGAAAGTTTACATTGACACCAATATCAAGCCAGTTGTTTACTTTGGCTTCTACTTTCATGTTTGCACGAAATGCCTCGTAATCATCATTTCTTTGTACTCCCTGGTTTTTCAGATAGCCCAATGAAACATAATAATTTACCTTTTCACTGGCTCCACTCAGACTGGCATTATAATCCTGATTGAATCCTGTCCGGTACGTGTGTTTGGTCCAATCGACAATATTACCGGCCAGGAGATTTTCGAGTGCATTTCCTTTGAATCCCAACCGTCTGGCCCAGATACTCATATCGGATTCACCTTCATCATTGGTGGTATATCCCCGCCAGGCATCCATCGAAATATTGGACGATAGCTGATCCGGACGTACAAAATAACCGGGTTGATTAGCATAGTTACCGGATTGATAGGCCTCATAAGCTCCAGTCTCCGGATTGACTCCATAGGTATTCTTTTCATACCAATCCTGGCGATGTTGTAAATAAGCTTCCGGGGTAAATCTGTCACGAAAACCGGCTCTCCCCGTCCAGCCCACGTTTGTACTCACATTTATGGTAGGTTTCCCTACTTTTCCTTTTTTCGTAACAATAATAATTACCCCATTCGCAGCTTTCGCTCCATAGATAGCGGCTGCTGAAGCATCTTTCAGAATATCTATCTGAGCAATATCATTGGGATTGATTTCTGAAAGTTCGCCATAAAAGATCATTCCATCCAGAATCAGCAGGGGAGAATTGTGATTTCCGTCCGTATAAACCGAACGTCGTCCGCGTATTTCCATCGAGCCTCCGCCCTTTGCACCGGTTTCGTATCCTACCCGTAACCCAGGCGTACCCCGCAAAATATCCTGAACTGTTTTCGGATTTTCGTTAGCAATTTTTTCCGGACGGACCTGAATAACAGAACCGGTAAGGTCTTTCTTCCGCATGGTTCCATATCCAACGACCACCACTTCATCCAACATCTGAGTATCTTCTCTCAGAACAATGGAATAGGAATTTTGATTGGTTACAGGAATTTCCTGCGCCATATACCCGATGAAAGAAATTTGCAAAGTAGCATTTTCTGCTACCGACAAAGAGAAATTCCCGTCTATATCAGTAATGGTCCCGTTTACCATTCCTTTTTCCATTACATTCGCACCAATAACAGGTTCACCTCTATCGTCAACAACCGTACCGGTGATTCTTTTTTGTGCCTGTTGAGCAATTGCAGGCCGTTTAGAAAGGATAATATTTACTCCTTCCATCGCATAGTTAATATCAGTATCACGAAGAACTTCGTCTAAGACTTCATGAACCGGTTTATTCCGGGCACGTACAGACACTTTTTGTTCAAGATTGAGTTCTCTGTTTGAAATAAACAGGTACTCAGTTTGTTGTTCAATTTCATCCAGCACTTCGCGGAGAATTGAATGTTGCTTATTCAATTTTACCCGTGCGTTCTGAGAAAATGTATTTTCCGCATAACTGAAACAGGTAAAAAACAGTAGTAGATAAGTAGTTAACCGCATAACTCTGAGAATATGATTACGTTGATTTTGGGGATAGTTTACCCCGGATACAAAAAAGTTTTTCATATCTTTGTAATTGATTTTAAAGATTAAGTATGTTTTTTAATGTACTTCTCCGGAACCGGTTTGTGTTGGCGCACCTACCGGTTCTTTTTTTTCATGTTCAGTGCTATTTCATAGGCCATTGAATTTAATAGTTAATAAATATGGATAACATTGGTCTCTGTATCACGACTATACGTAAAGCGGAAGTCATTCTGCAATACACGCAGGGCGTGGTCTATCCCATCTACAATACGAAGTTTCCCTTCATATCCTAATTCCATGACTTTTTCATTCTGAATTATAATACGCATGTCAAAGTATTTTTCAAACAATCGCATAATATCCCGGAAAGATTGTCCTTCCAGAATAATCAGGCCCTCTTTCCAACGGTAACTGTAACTATTAGCCAACGAAACCACGAGATGTCCATCAATCAGTTCTGCCACTTCTCCCGCATTCAGGTAAAGGGCATCCTCCTCTTGTTCCTCTTTATATAAACGGACTTTTCCGCTATATAACGTCGTTTTAAAAAGATCCTCCTTTTCATAGGCTTCCACATCAAAAACAGTCCCTAAAACTTCGACATTATATTTACTGGTTTTAACAATGAAAGAACGGTTTTCATCTTTGGTTACGTCAAAATAGGCTTCACCATTAAGGAGGACCATCCGGTTATTTTTAGGAAAAGAATTGGGATAAGTAAGAACAGTATTGGAATTCAGCCATGCGGACGTACCATCCGGTAGTGTCACAGAAGTACGGCTGCCGGCCGGTACATAAATGGATTGCAGCGTGGTCTTTTCAGACGGAGACAGATAAAATTGAAACAGAAAACTACTACCTAATAACAATAAAACTGCTGCCGCTACTTTAATCAACGTCCAGCGAGAACCCGAAAAAGAGAATTGACGTGTTGGAGTAAGTAATTCCTGGTCATCCACCATCAGGGACGCATCAAAACGTATCCTTTCCCGGACAAATTTCTTTTTATGAGCTTCGTCACTCTCCAGCCACTGATGAATGTTTTCTTTCTCATCCTCAGAGGATTGACCGAGAAAATAACGTAATAATATCTCCTGATTTATACTCATTTTTTAATTCTTTGTTTTCCGCCTCTATACATAGAGCAACTGAAGCATCAAAAATCCCAAACCGGATTAGAAAATTTTACAGAAAATAATTAGAAGAATTGGCAAATAATCTTTTAAATCTTTGGCTAAATGCATATTAGCCTTATTAATATGATAGTCTATTTTTTGAAGAGACACGCCCATTTCACGGGCTATGTCTTTGCGGGGCTTGTTTTCCATCCGGTGTTTCAGGAAGATTTCCCGGGTTTGAAGAGGTAATTTGGCTAAGGACTCTGTCATAATCCGGATAATATCCCCGGAGAAGATCTCAGTATAGTCTGCATCTTCCAATGTCATGATCCGTGCCTTTACTTCCCATTCATGCAATTTCACAAATTTCTCATTGTAGTCAGCCTCCACCTGTAAATGTTTCAGATAGTTCAGACATTTGTTTCTGAGGGTTAAAAGTATATATCCTATTACATCAGTTTCAGGAGATAAACCTTCTTTATTCTCCCAATAATAAATAAGTGCGTCATGAGTAATATCTTCGGCAGTCTGCTTATCATTCACATAATAATAGGCATACCGAAAAAAACGTTTATAATAAGTAGTATAAAACGCCCCAAAGTTTTGTTTCGTAATTAATTGAGAAGGGGTTAATATGTTGTTTTTTTCATTCATTAAAATCCGTTATGGGTAGTCACATAAAAATAAATCTAAAGAAGAGTGAATCATTGAATTACTCTCACTCACTATGGTTTTTATTAGAGAATAAACTTAGACCGGACGAATTAATTGACCGTTTGATTTGTACAAATATATTATCTTTTATAATAACTACAATCTTTTTACTGCTTTTTATTTTTATGGCTAATCAACCAATAGTCAATTCACTAATAAAAGAACTTTTTCCTGTTTATTTTTTTTCTAATTAATAACTCAATTTATTTATAGACTAATTTAAACGGTCGTTTTTTTAATTCAACTACTAAAAGATCTATCTTAAATAGTTGACAACAATTATTCTGTTTATCTAAAGTTTAAAAATCACATTATAGGCTTGTACTACATTTACAAACATTCATTTTCCCTAATATATATTCAATTCCTGACGGAGAAGGACATAACCATTGATTTAAACAAGAGGCACAAGGTTCGCCATCCCGAGTTTGTAACCAGGATTTACCTTCTAAAATTTCTTTACTTATGATATCAGCAATTTTCAACTGATTCAGATTACCTAACACAGGATGATTCAGATTAGCATATACGTCTCCAGTAGGTAAAAGTATTAGTTTTCCAAAATCATTTGTATTCAGGAATTGATTCGCAAATACCTCACGCTTACTTAAATGAATAGAACGAATATCATCTTCATCCGGAAAAATAAAATTATGAAAGAAAGAATCATTTACACCATTATAGACCGGTTTCACATCATAATCTGCCAGATTAAATTTCCGGATAAGATTTTCCACAATTTCACAATCTTCAACAGAATGAACATAAAATAGGAACTGCATTTGATCATTCTGGGCTTTTTCTGATATAGCTTGTACTAAGGAATAATTCTTATTAAATAAAAGAACTCCTTTTAGCTGTTCACTTTTATTATTATGAAAAAAATCAGAATTTTCGATATATTGTTCAGGTCTTACATACAATTTCTTTACCGCATTTAATTTATCAAAAGCGTTTAATAACCAGAGCAGATCAGTATACTCAAAAATATTCGATCCGGAAATATGTATAAGGCTGAGCCTGTTAAAAGCAAGCTGCTGGGCAATAGTTCTAATTGTTTCTATTGGAATAGCTTTCTTTCCCTGAGTAAAATAAATATTTTGATTTATAATAAGATTTTCAGGTATTATTTCTCCATTTATATAAATGGTGAATTCACTGATATAATTTACA
>JAJQES010000063.1 GCA_021201565.1 Tannerellaceae bacterium | reverse complement strand
TTGTTATGGGCAGCACCCCGGCAGAATTGTTCTATCCGGTTACTTAATTTGCCTCCTTTGGAATTGTCGATGTCTACAATGGAAGAAAGGACAAACGCGACTGTGATCGGCATTTTATAAAAATCTCCGGCAATAACAGAGACACATACATAGGAAATCACAAACACCCACAATGGCAACAAGGCCCAGACGTTGGGTGTATGGTGAAAGGAATCAGATTTCATTTACTAATTTAATTCAGGATTCTTAGGGAATTTGGCCCAGGTCTTGTATTTACTGCCCAGATGTTCGAGTGTCTGTTTCCAGAATGTTTCATCACGGGCCTTTAATATTTTATCGGTGATCATCTCCTGGCTAACCAGCCAGGAGTTATTTTCTATCTCTTTCTTTAGCTGTCCCTCTGTCCATCCCGCATATCCCAGGAAAAACTTGACATGTTCCATAACGGGATAGCCTGCTTTTATATATTCCTGTAAAATACGGAATTCGCCGTCGAAATAGAGTTGATCGGTCAGGGGGATAGCACCCGGCAATATGTCATCCCCGAATGTGTGGATAAAAAAGAGCCGGTTTGAACTGACAGGACCTCCCAGAAAAATGGGAAGGTCCGGAAAGTCTTCCAGTCCGGGGAAAAAATCATTTACATACAGGTCTGTTTTCTTATTCAGAATAAAACCCATAGATCCTTCCTGGGTATGCTCGGCCAGCAATACAACCGCACGTTGAAAATAAGCATCTTTCATAAACGGTTCTGCAATCAGGATGCTTCCTTTTCCCGGTAGTATATCGTTGTGTTTTATTGAGAATATGTTATAATTGTTACTCATTTCCAGAAGTTCCGTTGGTTAATCGTGGGAGCAATATATCAATTTTTTTGCCAATTACAAAAGAAATCGTAACAAAACTTGACCAAATTTTGCCAACGTCTCTCATTCTAATTTATTGCATAGCAGTCTAAATAAAAGTCCTTATGAGGAATGTGTGACCGGATATTCCTTTGTAAAGGCTTCTAAACGTTCTTCTAATAAGGCATATTGGTGATCTTTGATAAAAGAGGTACAAGCCCGTAATCCTTCCTGGTCACTTCCGGTGGTTGAAAGGGAGATCGCGCTTATTCCATAATAAATAAGAGCTTTCATCAATTCTCCACCGGACATGCCGGGATAGGCAATGGTAAAGTAAAAACCATCTGCAATCGGATCGTCCAGATCGTGGTCATATACGATGCGGAAACCATACCGCAGAAAAATATTTTTTAATCTATGCGCCCGGTTGCCGTATTCTTTTACCTCGGAGATAAAATCAAACTCACCATCGGATGCTGCTTTAAACATGGCTGTCAAAGCCCATTGGGCGGAATGGCCCGTTCCGGCGGACAGGGCATACAGCACCCGGTGAATATATACACTACCGAATGTCCCGCTTCCATACCGGGCGGTTAATCCCGGATAGGTACGTTTGTATAACTTATCTGAAATCACCGTGATCCCAATGCGTTGTCCTGCATAACTGAATGCTTTGGAACCGGATATCTGTAAGATATAGTGACCGGTATACCGGGCGATGGTCGCCTGGTAAGGAGGCTCGAAAGGTGTCCCCAGTTCTTTGCGGAAATCCATGGCAAAATAGGCCAGATCTTCAATCACAATCACATCATATTGGGTAGCCAATTCTCCGATTACCTGCAATTCCTGTTCTGTCAGGCAGAACCAGGCCGGATTGTTCGGATTAGAATAGGTAAGGGCAGCAATCCGTCCGGAGCGCAGATAGCTTTCTAACTTAGCATATAATTTTTCTCCCCGGTATGCATATACATCAAACGACTCATACCGGTAGCCCATCACTGTGATCTGCTGTTTCTGTACCGGGAATCCGGGATCAATAAACAAAATAGTATCTTTCCCCGGATCACATTGGCCGGCTACCATAAATGAGGCAAAGGTACCCTGCATGGACCCGGTAACAGGAACACAGCTTTCCGGTTGCACATCGATATTCATAAACGCTTTTACAAAACGGGCTGCTTCATTTTTTAATTCCGGTGTTCCATTAATATTCGGGTAGATAGAGGCAACCCCTTTCCGGAGGGCTTCCATTTCGGCTTCGACTCCAACCTGTGCAGGTTTCAGGCCGGGTACTCCCATTTCCATGTGGATGAATTCCGTACCGGTACTCTCTTCCAGTTCGGAAGCGATAGCCACCACTTCCCGGATGGTTGCTTTTCCGAAATCCGGTAAATTATATTTATCGATGACAGTACGGACAGCCGCACTATTGACAGGCGTTTCCTTCATATAAGTAACTATTGAAATGAAATAACCAAATACTTATTTATCAGACAAAAGTAAAAAAATATTCCAATTAACCGTATATTTTTCATAAAAACACTTGCAGAATTCAAACACTCCTTCTATCTTTGCATCGCAATTCAGAGGAAATGCACAGCGAAGTAATCGCAAAAACAGAATGGTGTGGTAGTTCAGCTGGTTAGAATACCTGCCTGTCA
>JAJQES010000044.1 GCA_021201565.1 Tannerellaceae bacterium | reverse complement strand
TCATAAGTAAGAGCAATGGAAGTCCCGTCATATTTTAATTCACCGACAATTTCAAAAGGTTCGTTGAGCGAACGTGCCGTTCTTTCGTAAAATTCTCTGACCTCCTCTTCGGAATAGGTATTACTCAGGGAAAGCATAGGATATTTATGAGCAACCGGCCGGAACTCTTTCGTCAGGTCACTTCCGACCCGTTGAGTAGGGGAATAAGGATCCGCCAGTTCCGGATGCGCTGCTTCCAACGCTTCCAGCTCTTTCATTAATCCGTCAAATTCTTTATCGGAAACAGTCGGAGCCGATAACACATAATAATTATAATTATGTTGCTCTAAAAGTTCTCTTAAGAATTGCACTCTGGCAACTATGTCACTCATAAACTAATCTTTTAAAAAACTAAATTCACATTATCTATCCAAAATGTATTTCCCGGCGAACCGATATAAGCACCTCCATGACTGGATGCAAAATGTAAAATCAAATGAGTAGGCACCTCGTCCGCTTCTGCCCAGCCGATTTCCTGAATAACCACATTCTTGCCCTGACTGTTCAAAGCATATCTTTCTTCATCCTGTATATTCATATATGGCTTAAATTCCGGAGAGCCGGAAATATCTCCGTACAGGACCGGATAGGTAGCATTGTTTACCCAATCCGTATCCTCTGTATACCGCCGGACCATGGTTCCCACCCGTTTAGCATAGATATTTCCCTGTTTATCTTCCCATCGCTTTTGCAAAATCAGGATCACGATGGCTTCATCTTTTCCTTCCACAGCCGACTTACGGCTGAACCCTGTACTCCGGATCCGGTTAGGTTCCGGAGCCAGTTTTACTTTATAGTCGAAACTTACAGCTGTAGGCCGCTCCGTATAAGGTATTCCTGAATTTAACATGGAAAACGGATTCTTAGTTCCTTTGATGGGTTCTATCATTTCTCCCAGATAGACAGCACCGGCGGCAATGACTTCAATATCCACTAATCCCAGTACTTTTACACTTTCATAGCGGGTTTCCATACGGGCACACCAACCCCCATTCCGTTCTTCCGGAAAAACCGAGGTATTTGTTTTTACGACTCCGGCAACTTTAGCCAACACGTTTGAGGTTGCCCAGGGAGAACCACCCCTGTTTTTATAGGCTTCTGCTCCCCGGATCGTATCGACAGGCCCTATTTCATATAACAGTTTTGTCTTTCCCCCGATTACACCTGACTCTTTAATTTCCCGTACGATCCATTGATCCATGTCGCCAAAAGCCAGAGGCTTTTTTAATTGACAATTGACAATTGACAATTGACAATTCACCAGCAAAACACCCAGAAGACAAATCTTTACTATATAACCCTTTTTCAATCGCATACCTACTTAACTATTTTAATTTAATCTTCAATCGAAGATCTTTGAACCCATTGTCAATTGTGCATTGTCCATTGCCAATTTACAAAGAGTATCCCCATTTCTCCAATGCCATCCCCCAGTTATCTTCCACGATCTGAATGGTACGGGCATCATATTGGTATTTATTTTTCTTATATCCTTTTTTCTTTCCCAGATAGGTTTCAATCTCCCCTTTGGCTTCTTCAAACCCAGGCAAATTTAATGACTTATATATTTCCTGCGTCATATCAAAGGCATTTTGTTCAAAGTCTTCAAATTTCACTTCTATCAGATTACCTTCGGGAATCAGGCCTTTTTGTTCTTCAAATTTATAAAACAAGCGTTTATATACTTCTATCAGATTTTCTTCAATCTGTTCCGGTGTAATATGCTGCAAACGCAGCGGCTGGATAGTATTCGTAAAGAAACTGCGGGTACTCTCAAAGACTGTATAAGGATTTCTTTTCAGATAGATGAATTTTGCATTTGGGAATAATTCCAACAATGCTTTTATTCGCCCGGTATGAGGCGGATTTTTACTAAGAAATTGAGTTCCGTTCGTGTTATGCAGCGACACTTTTACCAGTTTGAGAAAGGTCTCTTTAAAGATATTCAATTCCTCTTCGGTAATATCGTTAAAAAGCAGGTACCGGTCACAGTATTCCAGCATGTGTTTTGGAAAAAACCAGAAGTTATAATACGTATAAGGCATCATATTTGTCAGCGCAAACTCTTCTTCCTGTGGCAAATCCACCTTCAATTCCATATTGTCGGTGGGCCGTTTATCAGGCATCAGGAACGCCATGTTCTTTTTAAAGAAAGGTTGTCCCCACAACATCAGGTTCGGAAACACCGTCTGATAGGTCGTGTTATACCCAAAATGGGTATCACAGGAAAAGACATTATGGACAAATGTTGTTCCGCTCCGCCAATGCCCCAGGATAAAAAGCGGGTCTGTTTCCAATGGTTTATCTGCAATCTTTTTATACCGGGCATTCTCCAGCGGCTGCAATGAACTCAGTATCCGGCAAACAGCTTTTGTCAAATAATACTTATTTTTAAATCCTTCATCGATCTGTTTTCCGGCTGTTACAGACTTAAATGTTTTCCAGTTAGCCCCCACCAAAGTATTGATA
>JAJQES010000480.1 GCA_021201565.1 Tannerellaceae bacterium | reverse complement strand
TCTTTCACCCAGGACAATGGAATACTGAAAATGGACAAACGGAATAACTTCAATAACAACATTGATTTAAAAAAGTATGTCTTACGATCTAATGTCAATATAAATGTAACCCCGTCTACTGAAATGATCGTCCGCCTGCACGGAACATTTGACGACTATTCAGGACCATTAGACGGAGGTGCCGGATTATACAACAAAGTAATGCGTACCAATCCGGTACTCTTCCCGGCCTATTATGAACCGGATGAAGCTAATCAATTCACTCAACATATTCTATTTGGTAACTACGACGCCGCCAATTATATAAACCCGTACGCGGATATGGTAAAAGGATATAAGGATTATAGCAAGACTTTAGTACTGGCACAGGTAGAGTTAAAACAAAACCTGGATTTCCTTTTAAAAGGGTTATCCCTCCGCGGTATATTCAATGCAACCCGTTATTCTGAGTTCGATGTAAACCGTTTTTATAATCCGTACTATTATACTATAAGTAATTATGATAAATACACGGATATCTATAAACTCCGGATATTAAATGAATTGGATGGAACGGAATACCTGAATTATAATGAAGGGAATAAAATTGTAAAAAGTACTACCTATTTCGAAGGAGCGGCACAATATAACGGAAGTTTCGGAAATGACCATGATGTAAGTGCCTTATTTGTAGTTACCGCCCGGGAAGAACTGAGGGGGAACGCAGGAAATCTTCAGCTCTCTTTACCTTCCCGGAATGTAGGATTTGCGGGCCGTTTAACTTATGCATACGGAAGCCGGTATTTTATTGAAGGAAACTTTGGTTACAATGGTTCGGAAAGATTTGCCAGAAGGGAACGCTATGGTTTTTTCCCCTCTATCGGAGCCGGGTACCTGATTTCCAATGAAAAATTCTGGGAACCTTTCAGTACAATA
Organism: Tannerellaceae bacterium; assembly: GCA_021201565.1. Taxonomy (GTDB): domain Bacteria; phylum Bacteroidota; class Bacteroidia; order Bacteroidales; family Tannerellaceae; genus UBA4116. Next base: position 1,595 of record JAJQES010000480.1, on the reverse strand, counting down.
GTGACTAAACTGAAACTGAAAGCGACTTACGGATTAGTAGGAAATGATGCCATCGGAGCAGAAAGTGACCGTTTCTTCTATCTCTCAAACGTAAATATGAATGATGGGAACAAATCTATATATTTTGGACAAAACAAAGATTATGGATATGGCGGAAGAGTTTCTATTTCCCGTTATGAGGACCCCTATATTACCTGGGAAACTGCTTATAAACAAAATTATGGAATAGAGATCGGTTTATTTGACAAAATAGAAATACAGGCGGATTATTTCCGGGAACACAGAAAAAATATCCTGCAGCCACGGGCTTCCATTCCCTCCAGCATGGGATTACAGGCGCAACCGCAGTCCAACATCGGAGAAAGTTCCGGTTCAGGAATCGATATTTCGGTGGATTACACCCAGTATTTCGGTAGAGATCTATGGCTGACAGCCCGGGGAAACTTCACGTATGCCAGTGCTAAATACAAAGTATATGAAGAGCAGGAATATCCCAATGCCCCCTGGCGTTCGAATATCGGACGAAAAGTCGGATTTCAGAAGGGATTGATTGCCGAACGGTTATTTATGGATGATGAAGATGTCAGGAACTCTCCCCGCCAGCAATTCGGGGAATACGGAGCCGGTGACATTAAATATAAGGATATCAATATGGACGGAATTATTGACAGCCAGGACATGATGGAGATTGGCTATCCGACAACTCCGGAAATCATATATGGCTTTGGTTTTTCAACAGGATATAAGAATTTTGATCTATCCGCCTTTTTTCAGGGTTCCGCACGTTCCTCTTTCTGGATAAACCCTGCGAATGTTGCTCCTTTTATAGACTCGGATGGGAATTCTTCCGTAATCTCCCAGAATGCCCTCCTGCAAGCAATTGCGGATAGTTACTGGTCTGAAGAGAACAGGCAGCCGCATGCCTTCTGGCCCAGACTGGCAGACCGGACGATGGATAATAATACTCAATCCAGTACCTGGTTTATGAGAAATGGTAGTTTTATGCGTCTGAAATCAGCGGAAATAGGATATACGCTTCCGGCCGGTTTATCAAAAAAGATGCATCTCTCTATGTTACGTGTTTATCTGAGTGGCACCAATCTGTTAACCTTCAGTAATTTCAAATTGTGGGATCCTGAAATGGCGGGAAGCGGATTGGGGTATCCTATTCAGCGTGTATTAAATGTAGGTATTAACGTTAGCTTTTAATATTATGATGAGATCTGTTTACAATATATGTATATGGTTTATGGCATTTATTGCTATTTCCTGTAATGATTACCTCGATGTTGTACCCGATAATGTGGCGACTATTGAGCATTCATTTACCAACAGGGTGAATGCGGAGAAATATCTTTTCACCTGCTATTCCTATCTTCCCAACCCGGCGGATGTGAACCACTCCCCTGAATTTCTTGCAGGCTGTGAAAACTGGATCAATGCAACTCCTACGGATTGGTTTGACAGCTATAATAAATTTAATTCCTGGAATATTGCCCGTGGCAATCAGAATACCAATAAGCCTTTATTAAACTACTGGGACGGAGCCCATCCCAATGACGGTGGAGGCACCAATCTGTTTATCGGCATCAGGG
>JAJQES010000214.1 GCA_021201565.1 Tannerellaceae bacterium | reverse complement strand
AACATGTATTATCCTCATTTTTAGTATCTACTTACAAATATACGCAAAGTAAAGGAGCTATCGAAATCCCCCTCTTATTATTGACAATTATTAATAAGGGGAAACCATACATCAGCCATTAAACAGAGGAGATATTTTTATCCAGAATTCGCGTTTCCCTCTTCATTGGCCTATATTGGAAAAGGTTGTTCAAGGGGAAAAACGCTCCGCAGGAGCAATAGATTATAGCCTGGGGCAGAGTGAGCGAAGCGAACGACACCCCAGGTAGAGACAGAGATCTATCCGCGCACTGTAAGTGCAGCAGATAATGAGATAAGACTCAATCTCTCCACAAATACTGCTCATCATATTCAATACCATATTCTTTCAAAAACAAAATATATTCTTCTTTAAAATTTCTTTTTCTATGATGTAAGGCCTGGTTATTTATATACTCAATGGTTCGTTGACATACTGAGGGACTCACTGAAAATGCACCATAGCCTGTTTGCCAGGCAAAATGGCTATAATGAATATGTTTAGTTTTTATCCAACGACTACTGTTTCGCTTAATTTCTTCAACCAATTTACAGGCAGTAATACTTTTTGACATATTACAAAGAATATGTATATGATCCGGCATTCCACCAATCTAAATAGGTTTGCAATCGTTTTTCTTTATAATCCCTCCTATATACGCATATAGGATGTGTGAATCCTGAGGACGTATATCACAAATAAGAGGATTTTTAACATGAAAAATAATGTGGACTAATAATTGGGTTAAGGATTGTGACATGATAGTAAGGTTTTAAAATTGGTAATGGGGTAAATATAATCATTTTCTGCTGCACTTACAGTGCGCCAAAGAGATTTGTTTGTACTTTCCCGGGGTGCCGTTCGCTACGCTCACTCTGCCCCGGGCTCTATTCTATTGCTCCTATGGAGCGTTCTTAGGTCAGAGTTACTCCGGATTTAGCAAATTTATCTTCACTAAAGGAGATTCCCGGTTGGGACCATATTGGTTGCAACTTCCTTATTTAGGAGAGCTCAGCGAAGTGAGCCAGGAGAGGAGGATGTAGAGAACGATGGTACCGGCGATTCCCGGAATACCAAAAAAGATACAAAATAAAATGGCGGCAGCTACCAGAATATAGCGCACTTCGTTCCCTTTCCAGGCCAGTGATTTGATTTTCAGGGAGAACATCGGAATCTCTGAAACCAGTAACAGGGAAGTCAATACAGCACCTATCACAAGACTTATAGAGGCGGCTACCGGGTAGACGGGCATCAAAGGTTGGACCGAGTAACCAATTGAACACCATAATAAGGCATGCGCCGGAACAGGCATTCCGATAAAAGAAGTGGTTTGCCGTTCATCGTTGTTGAATTTAGCCAAACGCAGCGCTGAAAAGGCCGGTATCACAAAAGCCAGATAGGGAATATAAACTGCGAATTCCGGAGAAGGTAAAAAAGGGACTGCGGTTTGCAGGGTATAAAAAAGAATCATCCCGGGAGCAACCCCAAAACTGATTACGTCAGACAAGGAATCCAGATCCTTACCGATGGCAGAATAGGCATGTAGCATCCGTGCGGCAAAACCATCGAGAAAGTCAAGAACAGCTGCGATAAGGATCCAGACCACAGCCGCCAGAAGCATGCCGGATAATGCCATGACAATGGCGATACAGCCCGATACAAGGCTCAAACAGGTAATCGCGTTCGGAATATGTTTGCGGATGTTCATCGTTTTTTATTCAGGTTTAGCAAGACGGGCAATCGGGGTCTGATTACCGGTAACCTGCTGGTCCATTTCCACCAACACTTCTGACCCAAGCGGAATATAGACATCCACCCGTGAACCGAATTTAATAAATCCCATCTGGTCGTCCACATGGCATTTTTCACCTTCTTTGGCATAGGTAACGATCCGGCGGGCAATTGCTCCCGCAATCTGGCGGGCCAGCACATCCACACCGCTACGGGTCGTAATCACGACAGCCGAGCGCTCATTTTCCGTACTACTTTTCGGAAGGTAAGCAGCGACAAAGCGGCCTTTATTATGAGAGACATGTTTTACGGTTCCATTGACCGGGAACCAGTTGGCATGTACATTAAAGACAGACATAAAGATAGAGATCTGAAGACACTCCCGGTGAAGGATCTCATTTTCTTTTACCTCTTCAATCGCCACGATCGTCCCATCTGCCGGGGCAATCACCAGTCCTTCGGAGTCATAGGGAAAACGCCTGAAAGGACTACGGAAGAAGTTAAGAACTAAAAGGAAAAGAATAGAAGAAACTCCCAGAATAAGATAATAAACCCAACGGTTCGCGATAGTATAATAGGAGACAAGGTTCACTATAAAAAGTATAGTAAATAACGTCAGTAATATACCTGTGCCTTCTTTGTGTACTTTCATTCTCTTTCCTTCTAACAACTAAGAATGTACAAAAATATTCATTTTTAGCGAATATCAAACTATATTAGCTGTTCACAGATTCAATTTCATCTAATTCGACATACCAGAGATACCCCTGAATGTCCTTATATCCGATCTCCCTGATCAACTCCATGGATTTTCTCATCCGGGTAAAATGACGCTTTTCTTTCTGTTGGCCAAACTTATAGTCAATCACAGAGACCTGTCTGTTCCGGATTACAACCCGGTCCGGACACCTGATCATTCCTTTTCCGGAAAGAATGGGTACTTCGTTTAAAATAGCTCCGGTTCCATCAAACCAGGGAGCTATTTCCGGTTTTTGTAACAGTGAACAGAGTCTTTCCTGTAATTCTTTTCCTTCCTGGCGGCTGATCACTCCGGCAATCCGGAAACGTTCTACAGCCGGCACCACATCTTCACAGGTCTTCACCAGACTCAACACTTCGTGCATCAAGGCTTCATGTTTACGCCCGAGATCATCAAAATGGAATCCTTTCCCCCTGAGACGGAGTTGCAACCTGTCATCCGGTGACACAGAAACGAAATGGTCCATTGTAATTTCATTGGATGACCTCTTTTCCGGACGGAGAGAAGATGTTTTCCACCAGTCTCCTAACTGGAATCGACCGGCTTCCCGGTCAAAATACCCGGAAAGAGAGAGTAGCGGTTCACCGTCGCCGGTCTCTTTTTCATCCGTTACTAAAGAACACCAGAGCAGATCAGCAATGGAGTTGACCTTTTCACCCTCCTCTTTTTTATCTTTTCCTTTTTTAGGACGGGGAGCAAATATGATCATCTCTTCTTTGGCACGGGTCAGTGCAACATATAATGTATTGAGATTATCAATAAAGGCATGGAGTTTCTCCTGATAATAGTCCGGTGCAAAAATAGTTTTTCCCATTGCCTGTCCGTATCTTACCGGGACAAGGCGCAACAGATCAAACGGCTGTTTACGGGGCTGGCACCAGAGGATCACCGGCTTGGTCGGTTTATGGTCAATTTCCCAGTCACCAAATGGAATGATCACCGTCTTAAAACCTAATCCCTTTGATTTATGGATGGTAAGGATGCGGATCGCATTTTGTGAATCAGGTGTATGAATGGTTTTTTTATAACCGGACTCATCCCACCATTTCAAAAAACGGGTCAGATCAGCCCGTTCTTTTTTGCTGTATTCGGCAACCATATCCAGAAATGCCTGGACAAAGACATGTTCATTGGACGGAAAATGAGAGGTGTACATCCGGTAGATCCCTTCGACCATTTCATACAGGGAATGGTGGGAAAGAGACTTTAACTGCTCTTCCCTAAAGGCATCTCCGGGATCATGGGCGCCGTTCATAAAACTACCGGTCAGCGTTGCAAATGTAAAACGGGCCATCTGCCGGTTGGTTTTATCTTCCGGATTTTTCAGATGACGCAGCAAGGCAATCATAAAACGGATCGCTGTCGAACTGTTTATAAATAAGGCATCATCCGATATAATATCATACCGGTAACGGGAGTCCGGATGGGCTTCTTTATAAGCCAGTAATGTATTGGCAACCATCGCCCCTTCCTGATTCGTACGGACCAGAATGGCTATATCTTTCAGTCCATACCCATTTTGTTGTAACTGCTCCAGAGTCTGCGGAAGACGTTCAAGGGATTTTTCTTTCCAGTCATTCTCTTCATCTTCTTCCAGGAACTCCAGTTGTACATGCCCTTCTTTTTCCTGAAAAGGAGGGGGTACCTTTTGGTAACTTTTCCGGTAAGCAGTAAGGATACGGTTACGGAAAAGTGCCTGCTCGGATTCCGGCAAGGAAGAGCCGGCTAACGACTCATTAAAAATCAACTGAAGGATGCCCGGTGCTGTATAGAACATCGCATTATTGAATTCTACAATACGACGGAAACTACGCCAGTTATCCCATAGTGTCTCTTCCTGTACCAATTCCGGATGAAAATCATTCTGTACCTTTTCATCCAGTAATTTCCAGTCTGAATTCCGGAAACGGTAAATACTTTGCTTAATATCTCCTACAATGAGATTATCCCGGTTATGGGCCAAACTCTCTTTTACCAACGGACGGAAGTTATACCACTGCATCCCACTGGTATCTTGGAATTCATCAATCATATAATGATCGATACTGGTACCCGTTTTTTCATAAATGAAAGGAGTATCACTATTATCAATTACCTTATTTAATAGCTCTGTCGTATCAGCGATCAGCATGATATTCTTCTCCTCCCGGTAAGTCGCGAGTTGAGCAGAGACATCCGTCAGGATTCCCAATGTATAATAGTAACGGATAATTTCCTTTGCCGTATAGTAATCCGTCATATCGGAAAAGAGGGCCGCCACTCCTTTGATACAATCATTGAGGCCATTTTCAAAGACACAACCGATAATCTTCTTGATAGACTCTTCCGTCGATTTCGCATAACAGGCCTCTACATTGTCCGCCAGGTTCAGGAAGGATTGAGTAGGCTCCTTCATTTCACCGGCTGCCAGTTTTTCAAACAGCCGGACAGGAGAAGTATTCCCCCGGATAAAATCAGTAGGTTGAAGTCCAAAACGGGTGATAATATTCAATGCTTTCTCCCCAAGCCGTTGGGCCTCCTCTTCAACCCCACGGATGATTGCATACAGATCGTTTTTATAATCTTCAAGAATCTCTTTGTTACCTATATTCTCTGTGACTTCATGGCTGTGCTGTTTGTAACTCTCCTTAAACACTTCGCGGCTCAGGGCCATAATATCACGTGTCAGTTTCCAGTCGCCTCCACTCTCAATCTTATCTTCAGCAAAGCGCAGCAACCAGCCTAACAGATCTTTATTTTCAGGTTTTTCCAGGTCTCCCAGTAACTGGTCAATCACCTCACTCAATACCAGTTCCTGGTCCATTTCAATGCCATACCCTCCCTGCAAACCGATTTCACGGGTAAACGCCCGCATAGTCTGCTGGAAAAAACGGTCAATCGTACTGATATTAAAAGAAGAGTAATCATGCAGAATGTCTATTAGTAGTTCACGGGCTTTCTGCCGCACCTGTTCCTCCTGCAGACTACAATATTCAGTTAACTGGGCTACATAATCGGAAGAGTCCCCGGTAGCCAGCAGATGCAATTCCTGGATGATACGGGTTTTCATCTCATCCGTAGCCTTATTGGTAAAAGTGACGGCCAGGATGCGACGATAGGAACTGCCTGGTGTAAACAGCAGTCGTAGATATTCACCTGTCAGTTTGTGGGTTTTTCCGGCTCCGGCAGAGGCCCTGTAGACAGTTAGCATAGATCAGATAATACGGCTTTTAGTATATCCTTCTTTCTGTAAAATCTCCAATACTTTCTGGCGGTGGTCACCCTGAACGATGATTTCACCGTCTTTTGCCGAACCACCAACCCCACATTTTACTTTCAGGAATTTTCCCAGATCAGACAGATCTTCAGTGGTACCGGTAAAACCGGTGATCAGCGTCACAGCTTTTCCACCCCGGTTCCGTTTATCCAATGAAATACGTAAGAGCTGTTTTTCTTTGGGAAGAGTATCCTCTTGTTCCTCATCTCCTGTATTGTATTCAAAATCCGGATTGGTTGAATACATCACTCCCAGCCTGTCTTTCCAGTCGCTCTTTTTCATAACTGATCTGCCTGTTTAATTTTTTATATTACAAATATAGAGGACAATTGACAATTGACAACGATCACAATGGACAATTAACAGTTGATAATGGTCAATTGCCAATTATCAAAACCGTTGCATAGGCTGAAATGCCTTCCTCTCTTCCGGTAAATCCCAGTTTTTCGGTTGTAGTGGCTTTGATGGAAATATCTTCCGGGTCTACCTGCATCACCTCTGCAAGTGTCTCTTGCATGGCAGGGATGTGGGGATTTAGTCTGGGACGCTCTGCTGCAATAGTCGCATCAATATTTCCCAGTTCATACCCGGCGTCCCGGATGATCTGCATGGTATCCCGTAAAAGAATCTTGCTGTCTATGTTTTTATATTCGCCTGCAGTATCCGGAAAATGATAACCAATATCTCTTTTATTCGCAGCTCCGAGAAGGGCATCACAAATCGCATGGATCAGGACATCGGCATCACTATGTCCCTGCAATCCCAGGGTATGCTCAATACGGATACCCCCTATCCAGAGTTCACGGCCGGTGACCAATGCGTGGACATCAAAGCCAAAACCTACTCTTATTTTCATATCTTATTTTTTAGTATAGCCATTCTTTTATTCCCTGTATATCCAGACTCAGGGAGAACCGGAGGGTCTGGTCCAGTGGGTTATCACGAACCGTACTGACCAGATAGGAGACATCGGCCTGAATCCCTTTAAAAAGGATACCTGCTCCTACTGTCAAATACTGGCGGTTCCCTTTGAACTTATTTTCATGATAATAGCCGGCTCTGAAAAAAAGCCGCTGATCATACGAATATTCTGTTCCGGCTGAGAAAATAAGTTCTTTCAGTTCTTCCCGGAAACCTCCCGGTGCATCCGAAAAGGAGGTAATCACTCCTTTCAGGGAAGACATCCGGTTATACTTATCCAGTTTTTCTTCATATAACGCTTTCTCCCCGGAGGTTGTTCCGGTATATACAGGCAGTGAAGGTACAAGATATTTATGAATTCCGAAATAGAGACCCAACCGGTTGTCCCGGTTTAAGGGATAGAGAAATCCGGTTCCCAGCCGCAACATAGCCGGTAAGAATTGATAGGTTTTTCCTCCGTCATACGAAATACGGGTACCAATATCGGAAATATTGAATCCCCAATTCCAGAGAGATTCTACTCCCTGATGCAGGATATATTTTTCGCCATACCCGGCCAGATCAATGCTAAACCCATTGGCCGGAGAAACTTCTTCTGTGATATGAATCCCCATATCAGAACGGAGATAGCGGAAGGTCATGCCCAGGGAAAACGAAGGGCTTAACCTGCGGGAATAACTAATATCTATGGCCAGCTCATACGGATACAGGGAGGGACGTTCCCCTCCTGTTTCATCCTCCATCCCACGGATCTCGCCCAGGTTAAAATAACGGACTGAACATCCAATCGCCTGTTGTCCGGAACGGTCCGGATGAAAATAAGAAGAGAAAGAGATCAGTGCCATATCATTCATCCACTTCCGTAGCCAGGGGGTATAGGATAGACCTATACCGGAAGGAGCTGTACAGAATGGATATTTAGCCGGATTCCAGTACTGGGAGAAGACATCAGGTTCACTGGTCAGGCCATTATCGCCCATTCCACTACTCCGGGCATCCGGAGCAATCGTTAATAAAGGAATGGCCGTATGGATAGGAGATAGATCAGCTTTCGGATCTTTTTGCTGAGAATAAGCCGGACAAAAGTTCCCTATCCATACAAGATGGATAAAAACCAGAAGAAAAGCGCCCGGTACTTTTAATGATAACCCCATACATCATTCCTTTTGTTCTAAATAAAACTAAACAAAAAGTGATTTATTGCGTCAGGGACTTTTTTTCACAGAGAAGCCTATAATTTCTCCCATTCTTCCCTACCATTTTTTCGTATTATATATATAATACCGCTCTACTATCAATTATAATACAGATGGGTTTATAACTATAATTAAAGCGTAACTATAATTATCATATAAAAAAATGGTAGGGAACAGGACAGGATGGATTCACCACAAATTTTAAAAGACTCAGACGGGATGTTGAATGCAAATGCCCTGTTCCCCGCGAAGGCGGGGACCGCATGATAACAAACAATAGTCACAATATAAAAAAGTGATAGAACCTGCTCTAATGCGGTCCCCAATCAAGTTGGGGACAAGGATTGTTTTTTGACTGTTGAGTATTTAGAGTTATGATCCGTCGTTTGTAGGATCCGGAGATCCTAATACACGCTAAGTCGGGATTGCAAATCCCGACTATCCAATTAGTTAATACGTTGCTTGATTATCTTACATGGAAATCGAGGAGTTTCTTTTCGCCGATATATCCTTCCAAATGGTCTCCGATCTGTACAGGACCTACACCGGCTGGTGTTCCGGTATAGATCAGGTCTCCGATTTTCAGGGTAAAGAAACGGCTGGCATACGCAATGATCCGGTCTACGGAAAAAAGCATCCGGTTTGTATTCCCTTCCTGTACGGTTGTTCCATTGATCTGCAGATGAAAAGGAATTTGATTGATTCCTTCTGTTTCTGTTACAGGAATAAAAGTACCCACTACGGCCGAATGATCAAACGCTTTACTCACTTCCCAGGGAAGTCCCTGGCTACGAAGCCGGGTCTGCAGGTCCCGGGCAGTAAAGTCAATGCCAACAGTGACCTCATCGTAATAACGGTGGGCAAAATGTTCAGCTATATTTTTCCCCAACCGGTTGATCCGGATCACAATTTCGGTTTCATAATGGATCCCGGAAGAAAAATCCGGGATAAAGAAGGGCTTTCCATCTTTGAGCAGAGAAGAGTCTGCTTTCATAAAAAGAGTGGGCTCTTCCAGTTCCAGGTTGTGACGCATCTCCTCATTGTGAGCTGCGTAATTCATACCGACTGCAATGATTTTCATATTATTGATTCATGGAGGTCAAACGGTTAAACATGACGGCAAGATGGGCATACATGGAAGTATTTTGCACCACAATATGTTCAGGGACCCGTATCCGGAAAGGGGTAAAATTCCACAACGCTTTGATGCCTCCTTCAATGATCTCTTCTGTAACCTCCTGTGCTTTTTCAACCGGTACAGTAATAATCCCGATGGTTGCCCCCAACTCCTGCTGTTTCTCCCGGAACTGGCTGAGATGAAAAACAGGAATACCATTGATGGAAGTACCTGTAATTTTTTCGTTGACATCAAATCCGGCTATAATATCAAGGCCGTATTGATTAAGCCCGGTATCCTGTAACAAAGCTGCTCCCAGACTTCCGACACCAAATATAAAGGCTTTATGCTGGGACGTAAATCCCAAAAATTGTTCCAGTACTTCTACCAATGTATCAATTTCATATCCGACACGGGTCTTACCGGAAATATTTACAAAGGAAAGGTCTTTGGCAACCTGGCTGGCATCTACATTGATCTCTTTGGCAATCTGAGTTGAAGAAACGAACATTTCTCCCCTGCCCTTTAGAAGTTTAACAAAGGCAAGATACCAAGGTAATCTCCTGAGAGTAGGCTCAGGGACTTTCCATATTTCTTTTATATCATCTTTGCTCATGGCAGGTAGTTTCTAACGGTACAGGTCACAAAAATACAATAAATTCCTTCAATAATGTATATGTAACTATCAGGACTTGTTGATTGTTTTATAACTTTGATACCTCATTAGCAGGATCAAAATTCCGATTAAAACAATTATGGAAGAGTTATTCTTTTTATTTCGCAGATCACATCGTACATGGGACAAAGTCCGTACCGGCTGGATCCTTGTTTTTGGGATTTGCATCTATATCCTGATAATGAGTGAGTATGATAATATCACATCACTTCTGGCGAGCTTATTCAATGAATATCCGGAACGCCTTCTGTACAAAGGGATCATGATGTTTTTGCTATCGGACTTTATGCTGAAATTTATTCTGTTCCGCAAAGAGCCTTTGGCTCAACCCATGTATCTGCGCACAAAGCCTCTTCCCCGGTCTGTCTGGACCAGCTTTTCTTTTTTGTATGAACTATTTCACCCGCTGAATATCTATTTTTTATTGTTCATCCCTTTTCTGGTTCATCTCCTCAATTTCGCCGGATGGATAGGCATGATGGGTGTCCTGTGGTGCGCTTCCCTGCTGGGAAGTGCTGTATGTGGAATGACCCGTTATCTATTAAATTCATCTTCCACTAAAGTGTATGGGTATCTGCTGTTAGTAGGATATCTCGGTATGCTGTTTCTGGGCCTGGAGTGGGTTTCATTACCGCTGGAACTCATACCGGCTTTCATCCTTGCATCCGGTCCCTTCCTTACCTTTATTTCGGTCCGGTACACCTCTTCCTTTCCAAAAGAAGATGCCGGGAACAAATCAGAAAAGGGTTTCCAATTATCTAATTTCTCTTTTTTCCGGATGGAGATGCTTTCTATTTTACGTAACAGACGGCTCCGGCAGGGAGTTTTATACGCTATGTTGTTTATGACCGGCTGGCTTTACTGGATTGCTTATTCGATGGGACCGGAAGAGACTATCAAAATGGAGTTACTAACTTATCTGCTGGTTTTTTATCTGTTTTTGCCGGGAGCCACACTGGCCCAGTTTATATGGGGAGCAGAAAGTAATTTCTTTCCTTTACTGGTCACTCGTCCTTTCTCTTTATTCCGGTGGATACGTTCAAAATATAATTTCTATTGTATTCTTTCCTGTGGAGCCATGTTATTAATCGCTCCTCTATTCTACCGGACGGGAATGGATATATGGGATCTGCTGAGTCTCTTTTTATATGTTGCCGGAGTAAATATTTTCCTGCTGTTTCCTCTTTATTTTAACCGGGTAAGATTAACGCTGGGAAAAAGCAGCCTGTTTAATTATGAAGGGTTTGATATGATCAGTTCCATTTACCTTATTCTGGTAACAGTTGGAGCTACTTACTTTTACTTCTTTATACGCCGGAACGTGGATGACCTGTGGTACATGTTGATAACAGGTATAGTAGGAATACTCTTTTTCAGTGGGCGGAATGTTTTTTTCCGTTTTCTGGAAAGAACGGTCCAAAAGAAAAAATACGGGTTACTGGAAGCCTTTCGTAAAACCAGGTAAAAAAAGTTGTGATGGAAATATTAATCAGACATATTACAAAAACATTTGGGACGCTGAAAGCTGTCTCCATACCGGACTGCCGGATCTACTCCGGTGAAATCGCAGGAGTGGTAGGAAACAATGGTGCCGGGAAAACCACACTCTTCCGGATGCTACTGGATATTCTGAAACCGGATACCGGCTATATTAGTCTGAATGGACAGGAGGTAAACAAATCAGATGCATGGAAACTGCAGACCGGTTCTTATATGGATGAAGATTTCCTGATTGAGTATCTTTACCCGGAAGAGTTTTTTTTATATACCGGTATGCTATATGGTTTAACAGAGGCGGATGTAACTGCCCGGCTTCCTTACTTTGAACGTTTCATGAATGGTGAGATATTGAATAAACAAAAACTGATCCGGGATTTTTCAGCAGGCAATAAACAAAAGATAGGAATTATCAGCACCTTACTTATGTCACCGCAATTAGTCGTACTGGATGAACCCTTTAATTTTCTGGATCCTTCTTCCCAGATTGAGTTAAAAAGGATGGTAACTATTCTGAATGAAGAGTGGAACAATACGGTTCTGATATCCAGCCATAACCTGACTCATCTGACAGATATTTCCACACGGATATTGCTTATGGAAAAGGGAGAAATCATCCGTGACCTTCCCAATAAAAACGGGGCGGCTATGGATCAGTTAAAAGAGTATTTTGATCTGTAAGAATAGGTATTGGTCACGCCTCATCTTCTTTATATTCCAGAATATCCGCCGGTTGGCAATCCAGTTCTTTGCAGATCGCTTCCAGCGTGGAAAAACGGATCGCTTTGGCTTTTCCGGTTTTCAGAATAGAAAGATTTGCCGGCGTTATATCAATACGCTCCGCCAGATCTCCTAACGAGATTTTCCGTTTCGCCATCATCACATCCAGATTTACAATAATTCCCATATCTGTTTTTATTTACAGGTGGTATTAAACTAAACTCCTTTTGCAAAGGGAAAGCCTTACGGCTCTCCCTCCACTGTATAGTTTTGTTGTTTAACAGTTTAACTAATGAAATGTTATATAAGTTATTATTTAAAGGTCATCAAAATAAGTAACTCCGAATGGCAGGCGCGCATATACTCCATCCTCTATATGAGTCTGCTGCAAAGCCTGAAACAGGCGATAGTCATCTCCTAAGGTCCGTTTTACCGTTTTTATCCTGGCGTCTTCCAGTTGTTTCTCCAATAATTTAGTGATGAAATCTTTGTTTGTTTTGGTAGCTATCACCGTGTAATCCGTCACATCCGCCAACAGGGCAGCTTCCTGAATAGCCTCGTTGATACCTCCTAATCCGTCAACCAGTTTTCTTTCGAGTGCTTGTTCACCGGTCCATACCCGGCCCTGGCCTACTGAATCGATGTATGCTTTATCCAGACCGCGTCCATCGGCGCAACGGGTCACAAACAGGTCATACCCTTCCTCAATCATATCCTGGATCAATGCTTTTTCATCTTCCCGCATCGGACGGAACAGATTGCCGGTATCACTGAACCGGTTGGTGGTTACCTGGTCAGAAGTAACGCCTAATTTATCAATGGTTCCGGTAAAATTCCGGAATACACCAAAGATCCCGATAGAACCTGTCAGCGTAGTAGGTTCGGCAATGATTTTATTGGCAGCGCACGATATGTAATAACCTCCCGAAGCAGCATATCCTCCCATTGAGACAACAATGGGTTTTTCTTCTTTGACCTGTGTAACAGCTTCCCAGATCTGTTCCGAAATATAGGCACTTCCTCCCGGGGAGTTCACACGAAGAACCACGGCTTTCACTTTCTCATCATTTTTCAGTTTCAACAACTCATCCGCCAGTTTCGCAGAAATGACCTTTTCATCCATATTAAACGGAGAAGAAGAGCCTTCCTGGATCACTCCTTCGGCAAAAACAACCGCGATTTTATCCTTATGTTCTTTCTTTCTCTCTTTTATTGAAACCAGTTTCCCCAACCCGGCAGTACGGAGTTTCTCTTTGCCTTCCAGGCCCACCTTTGCTTTTAACCCCTCCTCCATCTCATGTTTGTAGACCAGGCGGTCCACCAGCCCATATTCCTGTATACGTTCTGCTTTCCCTATCCCTACTCCGTTATTGACAAATTCTTCCAGACGTTCCGGAGCAATATTCCGGGACCGGCTGATGGAAGAGGTCATCTCTCCCCAGATACTTCCCAGAAAAGATTCCAGTTGTTCCCGGTTTTCTTCGCTGAACTTTTTCAACATATAAGGTTCAACCGCACTTTTATAGGTTCCCACTTTGAAAATATAATGTTCTACCCCAACTTTATCTGCCAGACCGGTCAGGAACAACTGTTGGGAAGCTAACCCCATCAGACCGATACTTCCCGAAGGATTCAGAAATACCGAGTCGGAAACAGAACAGACATAATAGGCTCCCTGTGTATAATAATCTGCATAAGAATAGATAAATTTCCCACTTTCCTTAAATTCGACCAGCGCTTTACGGATCGCCTGTAAATTGGCCGGTGTGGTTGCTACGGAACCGGCTTCGATATAAATCCCCCGGATTTTATCATTCTCTTTTGCCAGACGGATAGCACGCAAAATCTGGGTAAGAGAAAGTTCTTCCTGGTCATTTCCCAGTAAAGCTGCGAAAGGATTGGGATCAGCATTGTCGGAAACAGACCCGGCCAGCTCAAGTTTGAACACCGTATTATCTTTCGGTTTATACTCCTGTGATTGTCCCGCACTGGCAATGATGCCGATCAGAAACAGAGTAGACATAATACTCAGAATAAAGGATGCGATCAGTACTCCAACTGTGGAGGCTAACACGTTTTTTAAAAACTGTTTCATAATGGATGACTATTTATATTGTTAATTCTTCTTCTTCTTTTAATTTCAATCCGATGGAATATATTTCCGCAATGATCAGGGCCACCAGGCCGAACAACAGATAGGAAAGGTCAAGCATATTCCCCAGGATGATCTCATAGTGAGGGATTTCTATTAACTGTGTAGCAAGCGTGTAATTATAAAGACCTGCGACAAGCGAAGTCAGGAACAGAAAGAGAAAACTCATCCCCACCCAACGAAGCATCCGGATATTTTTCCATTCAAAAATTTCATTCCTGCTGACCGCAGAAATAATTTTGAGAAAACAGGTACCTAAGATGATTAAGGCCGGCAAACAGAAAAAGGCAAAGAAAAGGAGTATCACTTCAAAAACCACAAAAATTAGTTTATCCCTGCTTTCTTCTACCTCTATCATACAATTTTGTATTCTTCCGGATATCCATATTCCGGTCTGCTCATTATAAAGCTGTGAGGGTTTATCTGCTATCTGCAAAGGACGCAGGGCGACCATCAGGCTTTCGACTTTACGATGCCCCTCCGGGTTACTGTTAGTAAGACCAGCTTGGAAACCTTTATAGAAATCCGAAAACTGAGCTATTAAATTAAGCCCGATAGCCACCGTCAGGAAACAGGTGAGCATATATAATTTCTTTTTCATACTATACGCCGGATTAAATAGTTAGTTCCTGTTTTTCTTTCAGACTTAGACCAATTGCAAAAACTTCTGCTAATAACAAGCTGATAAAGCCTAATATCAAATTGACATTATCCCATAAGATAGTAGAACTGATTTTGTAATCAGCTAACATAATATGGTTCCAGGCAAAATGATAGTTTACATATCCGATAATAAAATGGCAGATAAAAGTGACAATAAAGCCGACCCCTATCAGCCTAAGTCTCTTTACATTTTTCCATTCAAAAATCACCGATTTATTTATAGCCAGCAGCAACCGGATAAAAGAGATCAATGCCAGTAGAAGACCGGCGGCAGATAACAGACTCACCGGAAGAAGTAATAAATGTTGTACTAAATCGATCTCTTTTTTATATTCTACCGTTATATTTTCAATCTGAGCAGGCATCCATTTACCGGTCTTTGCATTATAAAGAGAGTCCGGCATAGGATTGGTATAACTATGTGGTGTCAACGCCAATGGAACAGGCATAAATTCTTCACCTTTCAATAAGTGACTTTTATCGTTTTCCTCTACTGCCTTTTCCCCCATATGGATTCCGGCCTCATATCCTTCTTTAAATGCCTGCATCATCTCAGGAAGCAGATAATAAGTCTGCATCAGAAAATGGGCTCCGAAAGCGATTAATAAAACAGTACAAAGTAAATTCAATCTCCTTTTCATAGAAGTCTCTTTTGTTTATCAGGAAATATTTATCG
>JAJQES010000459.1 GCA_021201565.1 Tannerellaceae bacterium | reverse complement strand
ATTTAGTCCTATATTAAAGGAAATAAATTTAAATAGTGAACTTGCCAATCAAAAAATGAAAATAGTTAATCCGGTAGATGGTTTACGAATTAAAACAACTATCAAATTATCTCATGCAACAGATGCCGGACTTACCCTGAATGGCCAGGACATTATCCGGTATGACATAAACTTCAATACTCTCAATGGAGTCTTCTATTCACCACAGGATATGACAAGTATGGAACTGGAAGCAGATATCTATATTGACAGAACATCTATTGAAGTATTTATCGAAAACGGACTTTACTCCTACTCTATGTCATGCCAGGCAAAGCCGGACAACAAAGCCGGACTTACCTTCTGGGGTAACAATATTGAGGTAAAAAAACTGGAAGTATATTCTGTACAATCTATCTGGTAAAATAGAACCCCGCCTGGGACACATGTCCCAGGTTCAATCAGGCTTTTTCCTTCCGGGAAGCATCTAAACGAAGGAAAATAAATAATAGAATTGTAAATCCCCATAAAGCAGATCCACCATAACTAAAAAAGGGTAACGGAATTCCGATTACCGGTGTTAACCCGGTTACCATTCCTATATTGATGGCCAGATGAAAAATAAAAATAGAAGCTACACTATAACCATACACCCGTGAGAAGGTACTTTTCTGACGCTCTGCCAGAACAATCAACCGCAAAATAAAAACGCCAAAAAGAATCAAAACCAGAGAAGAACCTATAAATCCCTGCTCCTCTCCTACAGTACAAAAAATAAAATCCGTATCCTGTTCCGGTACATACTTCAATTTCGTTTGTGTACCATTCAGAAATCCTTTGCCGGATAAGCCACCGGACCCTATTGCTATTTTTGACTGGTTCACATTATATCCGGCACCACTCGGGTCATCTTCCAGACCCAGGGAGACCTTTATACGGATTTGCTGATGAGGCTCCAGAATCTCGTCAAATACATAATCAACCGAATACATGAATGCCACTGAGCCTAATGCGAAACAGCCGATCAAAAGATAGGACCACATACGGTTACGCAAAGAAAGAAAGGCCAGATAAATAGCTGTACCAAGTATCATCACAAGAGCTACGTACATGAAATTCACCTCCACCGACAAAGAAGCCAGCCAGGTAACCAGTGATAATATCAGCGTAACAAGAATGATCCATTTAACAGCCGTCCTATCCCGTGTAGTATATTGTACCAAAAAGATGGATAACAATTGAGTAATTCCCAATACCAATAAATCTCCCAGATTATTGGGACCTATTATTACATCGGCATATTTCATATTGACAACAAAAAATACCACCGCACAAATACCGGACATAATAAAATAACCGGACATTCCTTCACGGTAAAGCACCAGGAAAAATGCCAGATAAACCAGTGCAGAGCCTGTTTCCTGTTGAAGAAGGATACAGAGCATAGGCAACAGGATAATACCCAATGCCCCCAGGAAATTCTCCGGGGTCGTTAATTTAAATCCATACCGGCTCATAAACTTTGCCAAAGCCAGAGCTGTGGCAAACTTGGCAAATTCTGCCGGTTGCAGACGTACAGGACCTAAAACCAACCAGGAACGGGAACCTTTAATATCCGGCGCAACAAAGATAGTGACAATCAACAACAGGATCATTGCTCCATATATGACAAGCGAAAATACATCATAGAAATCACTGTCTAACATCAGGATCACAAAAATCAATACGACTGACAGTCCAATCCATAAGAGTTGTGAACCCGGACGGCCGGACGGGTCAAACAATCCGGCATGGTCATATTCATAGCTGGCCCCACAAATAGTAAACCAACCGGCTACCACCATAATTACATATAGCAGGATAGTAAGCCAGTCAATTGTTTGCCATATACTTGTTTTTCTATTGTACATAATTAGGCAATATCACAGCATTCAAAATAAAATTTTCAGTATGCTTGTTCGCTTCGGAAACACTTCCTTTCAGATATTTTTCAAGCATTAGTTTAGCTATAGGAACAGCGTACGTCGCTCCGAATCCGGCATTTTGCACATATACTGCAATCGCCACTTCCGGATCTTCATATGGAGCAAAACCCATAAAGGCCGAGTGGTCTTTCCCATGCGGATTCTCTGCTGTTCCTGTTTTGCCACAAATATTAATTCCCGGCAACGCTACTCCCCGACAGGTTCCAACCAATACAGCATCCCGCATGCCTTCATAGATTGTATCATAATGCCTGCTATCAATAGACGTATATCTACGCTCCGTATACAAGGAATCCAAAGGCATACCTTCAATCTTTTTTACTACATGCGGAGTGATAAAATAACCGCGGTTAGCAATCGTCGCGGCCAGATTACAAATCTGTAACGGAGTAGAAGTTATTTCTCCCTGTCCGATTGAAATAGAACGAATCGTACTGGAGTTCCACCGTCCATTATAAATCTTATCATACACCTTACTGTTTGGAATATATCCCCGTTTCTCTCCTGGCAAATCAATACCCAGTTGGTATCCATATCCCATACTTACCATGTGATCTTTCCAAATATCAAATGTTTCCTGAACCGTTTTCGTTTTTCGTTTTACATCCAGCATATCCCGTAACCCCCAACAGAAATAAGCATTACAGGAAGTGGCAATTGCATACTGTAATGCCAACGGAGAATAATGTCCATGACAAGCGGGACGTCCTCCTGCATAAGGATAACCACGGTAACAGGTATAGAGTGTCTGGGGAGTAATCGCCCCTTCCTGGAGGAAAATCAGCCCCTGTGTCGGTTTAAAAGTAGATCCCGGAGGATAAGTTCCCATGATAGAACGATCCAATAAAGGAGTATACGGATTTTTTTCCAGTTCGGAATGGTTTTTACCACGCTGACGCCCAACTAACAGCTTTGGATCAAATGAAGGAGCGGATACCAGACAAAGAACTTCTCCGGTTTTGGGTTCAATCATCACAATAGCCCCCAGCTTATTCTGCATCAATAGTTCCCCGTATGCCTGCAATTCTATATCAATCGAAAGAGTCAAACTCTTTCCGGAAACCGGTTCTACATCATGTGCTCCATCTTCATATTTTCCTTTGATCCGGCCATGCGCATCCCGTAACAGGATTTCAAGACCTTTTTCTCCACGCAATATCTCCTCATAGGAACGCTCTACTCCGGAACGTCCGGAATAGTCACTTTGCACATAATAAGGATCAGCCTCAATATCGTTTTTATTAACTTCTCCGATATTTCCCAACAAGTGAGCTGCGTTCGGATATTCGTATTCCCGGATTGTACGGTTCTGAATATAAAAACCCGGGAATTTATATAACTTTTCCTGCAATAAACCGTAATCCTGTGCCGAAAGATGATTCATAAACCGTTGGGGTATATAAGAAGAGTACCCGGGATTCAGGCGCCGGTTCCGGATCTCATCCATTCGTTTGATAAATTGTTCTTTTGTAATGCCCACTGTATTACAAAAATCCAATGTATCCAGAGATTTTACTTCGCGCATAATTACCATCACATCATACGCCGGCTGATTGTAAACCAGCAAACGTCCTTCGCGGTCGTATATCATTCCCCGGGAGGGATGTAAAGTCTTTTTATAAAAGGCATTACTATCAGCCCAGGATTTATAATCACTATCTACAATCTGCAAATAAAACAGACGGATAATGAAAATAATTACCAATAACACAACAGACGCACCAATTATATAGCGTCTGTTCTCAAGTTCATATTTCTTATTTTTCGCCACTTTTCAATGAATCTGTATTAAAAGCCTCGACTATACAGACCAACAAAGTCGTAAGGATTACACTCCCCACAATCCGGATCAGAAGGGACAACGGATCAAACAGTGAAAAAGATTCCACCAGATAAAGGGTTGTATGATGCAATATCACCATAATTAAGACATATTTGAAGAAACCACCAATTCCAAACATCCGGTAAGACGGAGGGAGATCAGGCATAACATCCTTCCCTATCAACAACTGGATAAGAGGTTGACGGCAAAATCCGGCAAATGTACTGGCTGCCGCATGTAATCCGGGAGTATTGGAAAAAATATCAACTACAATTCCGATCAGGAATGAAAGCAGAAGAATAGAAGTACGGGATATACCGGTTGGTAGTTTCAGAATAAAATAAATATAGAGAAAAGGAATTGCTACACGAAAGAAATGAATGTTGTTCAGGACCCAGACCTGTATCAACACCAACACCACGAAATAAATACAAGCTTTTAAAACATTGTTAATCATTGCTTCTTACCTCTTCTTCTAAGTCACGTTGTTCTGTTTGAGCATTATTTTTTATTACCCTCACATTTGTCAATGCGTGAAAATCTGTTGCCAGTTCCACCTGCAAAGTATAGAAATTATCATCATTTTGTTTCTTAAAAGAAGCGATCGTTCCTATAATAACCCCTTCCGGAAATGCAGATGAATAACCACTGGTTACTACCGTATCTCCCTCTGCAAACTCCACATGCCGTGCTAATTCGGAAAGATTGGCATACCGTGGGCTACGTCCATCCCACATAAGAGTACCAAAGCTGCTTCCGCTCACTTTACCACTAAGTCTGAATTTAGGATTTAAAACAGGAAGAACCACTGAATAATGGTCAGATACATTAGAGACAATTCCAACCACCCCTTTATCTGAAACAACTCCCATATGAGAGGTAATACCGTCTTTTGCTCCTTTATTGATCGTAATGTAATTCGAAATACGGGCGACACTGTTATTAACTACCCGGGCTGTAATAAAATCGAACTGCCTGTCTTCCATGTCTGCTCCGGGAGAGGATTTATACCCCTTAAAGGTTATCGTATCAGCACTCATTTCACTTAAGAGGCTTTTCAGTTCCAGCAATTCCATCTCCAATTGCCCGTTACGTGTCAGCAAATCCCTATTTTCCTGGCTTAAATAGAAGTAAGTTCGTATACTACCGGATACCGAAATGATGTTACCCGTTATAATGTTAGCAGTGCTTAACAGCACATTACGCTGATAAACACTGCTTCTGTATATGAATGCAAATGAAATGATTTCCAATAAAAGAAATAAGAACCAATGTCTTTTTCTTACCAGAAAATCAATAAGTTCACGCATACGAATTGACAATTGACAATTGACAATTGACAATGGGTATCAACCCTTTTTCAGCTGTCAATAATATTTATCCTTACACCTTTTATTCTCTCTTCCTGAACTATAATTGAGAACGGACCTAAAATTTTGAATTATCCATTGTCAATTATCCATTGTTTACTGTATGAGGAAATTAAATTTATCAATATTCTTCAATGCAATACCTGTACCTTTTGCTACAGCATGCAACGGATCTTCTGCGACATGGAAAGGGATATTAATCTTATCAGTCAGACGTTTATCAAGTCCTCTCATCAAAGCGCCACCACCTGCCAGATAGATACCATTTCGTACAATATCCGCATATAATTCGGGAGGAGTCTGTTCCAAAGCACTCAGGATAGCCGCTTCCATTTTAGAAATTGATTTATCCAGACAGTGCGCAATTTCCTGATAAGAGACAGGGACTTCCATAGGAAGTGCTGTCATCTGGTTAGGTCCATGTACAATAAAATCTTCCGGTGGATTATCCAAGAAAGTCAAAGCGGATCCCACATTGATCTTAATCTGTTCAGCCGTACGCTCACCCACTTTGACATTGTGTTGGCGCCGCATATATTCCATAATATCAGCTGTCAGATCATCTCCGGCGATACGGATGGATTTATTAGACACAATTCCTCCCAGCGAAATCACAGCAATCTCAGTAGTACCTCCACCTATATCCACAATCATATTTCCCTCCGGTGCCTCTACATCAATGCCAATACCGATTGCAGCAGCCATAGGTTCATAGATCATATACACATCGCGTCCGCCGGCATGTTCAGCCGAGTCGCGTACGGCACGGATTTCTACTTCTGTACTTCCGGAAGGAATACATACAACAATTCGCAGAGACGGCGCAAACCAACGGTTTTTGGAACTGATCATTTTGATCATTCCCCGGATCATCTGTTCGGCAGCGAAGAAGTCAGCAATCACTCCATCGCGCAACGGCCGGATCGTCCGGATGTTTTCATGCGTTTTTCCATGCATCTGTTGTGCCTTATGCCCTACAGCCAACACTTTATCAGTCCGGCGATCCAGAGCGACAACAGAAGGAGCATCCACAACAATCTTACCATTACTGATAATGATCGTGTTGGCAGTCCCCAGGTCCATGGCTATCTCTTGAGTAAAAGAAAATAATCCCATAATTAGTTAAATTGTTAAAAAATCAATGTTTGAAATGGCGAACACCGGTTTTCACCATAGCCATTCCGTTGTCATTACAATATGCCACAGACAGTTTATCATTCACAGAACCACCCGGTTGGATCACAGCAGTAACACCTGCTGTATGAGCTATTTCTACACAATCAGGAAACGGAAAGAAAGCATCCGAAGCCATCACAGCTCCATTCAGATCAAACTCAAAATGATTTGCTTTTTCAATCGCCTGTTTCAGTGCGTCTACCCTTGAAGTCTGTCCTACCCCACTGGCACACAATTGCTTGTTTTTGACCAGTGTAATTGCATTGGACTTACTGTGTTTTACCAGTTTATTGGCAAATAACAGATCCTCCACTTCCTGTGCAGTCGGTTCTTTTTCAGTCATCGGTTCCAGGTCAGCAGCAGTCTGAATACTCAGATCTTTTTCCTGAACCAATACACCATTTAGCAGAGAACGGAATTGAACCGGAGAAGTTGCTGTTTCTTTACGAAGCAGAATGATACGGTTTTTTTTCTGCATTAAGACTTCCAGTGCATCCGTATCATAATCGGGAGCAATAATCACTTCAAAGAAAATCTTATTGATCTCTTCAGCAACTTCTTTATTAATAGCACTGTTTGTTACCAGAATTCCACCAAAAGCAGAAACCGGATCACCGGCAAGTGCAGCATTCCAGGCCTCCAATACAGTCGGACGGGAAGCAATACCACAGGCATTGTTATGTTTTAATATGGCAAATGTCAATTCATCAAATTCATCAATCAGGGACACTGCAGCATCAATATCCAGCAGATTATTATAAGAGATTTCTTTTCCATGAATCTGGTCAAACATCTCTTCAAACTTCCCATAAAAATGTGCATTTTGGTGAGGATTTTCTCCATAACGCAGATGCATTGGTTCATTTACTCCACAGCGGAAAGCAGAGCCTTCACCACCGTCAAAGTAATTGAAAATAGCACTATCATAACCGGAAGAAACACCAAACGCCTCTTTAGCAAACCATTTACGGTCTTCTAAAGTAGTTTGTGCCCCTTTCTCCTCCAACAAATGCATTAATGGTCCATATTGCCCTTTAGAAGCAACGATCACCACATCTTTGAAATTCTTAGCAGCTGCACGGATCAGAGAAATACCACCTATATCGATTTTTTCTATAATGGACTGTTCGTCTGCTCCCGAAGCTACCGTTTCCTCAAACGGATAGAGATCAACAATCACTAAATCAATTTCCGGTATCTCATATTCTGCTATCTGAGCATTGTCTTTTTCATTATCACGACGAGTCAGGATTCCTCCGAATACTTTTGGATGAAGAGTTTTTACACGTCCGCCTAAAATAGAAGGATATCCGGTCAAATCTTCCACAGTTTCACAAGGTAACCCCAATGACTCTATAAATGTCTGGGTACCTCCCGTTGAAACAAAACTAACACCCTCACTATGAAGCTTTTTAAGTATCTCATCAAGTCCCTCTTTATAGTATACGGAGACTAAAGCACGTTTGATTTGCTTAGTAGAACTCATCTTTGTCTTATATCTTTGTTGTTTTAAAACACAAAAATAGATATTTATTTCCAATTAGCTGGAAGAGAAGAAGAAAAATATGTAACAAAAAAACGATGAATACTATGATCTGACATCCTCACTGATTTTAAACGGTTTATCCAAACAAGAAGAGTGTATTCATAATTTTTGTACCTTTGCAGACCAATTTGAAATTAAAAGCAACACAATTATATGATAACAGTAAGTAATCTGGACGTTCAGTTCGGAAAAAGAATCCTTTTTCAGGATGTGAATATGAAATTCACACCAGGAAACTGTTACGGCATCATTGGAGCCAACGGAGCTGGAAAATCAACCTTTCTGCGGGTAATCAGTAAACAATTAGACCCTACCCGTGGAACCGTATCATTAGGACCGGGTGAACGATTGTCGGTATTAAGCCAGGACCACTTTGCCTACGATGAATATACCGTTATGGACGCGGTGTTAATGGGCCATTCTATCCTGTGGGACATTATGAGCGAAAAGAATGCGCTTTATGAAAAGCCTGATTTCAGCGATGAAGACGGCATCCGGGTATCGGAGCTGGAAGAGAAGTTCGCAGAAATGGAAGGATGGAATGCTGAAAGTGACGCAGCAAGTTTGTTAAGCGGCTTAGGCATTGCTGAAGAGTTACACTATACAATGATGAAGGATCTAAGCGGTAAACAGAAAGTTCGCGTTTTACTGGCGCGCGCCCTTTTCGGTCAGCCGGACAATCTGTTGCTGGATGAGCCGACCAATGACCTGGACCTGGAAACCGTAAACTGGCTGGAAAACTATCTTTCAAATTTTGAAAATACAGTATTGGTTGTAAGCCACGACCGGCATTTTTTAGATTCAGTATGTACACATACAGTTGACATTGACTTCGGTAAACTACAAATGTTTGCGGGTAATTATAGTTTCTGGTATGAATCCAGCCAGTTAGCTCTACGTCAGCAACAACAACAAAACAAGAAAGCGGAAGAGAAAAAGAAGGAGTTGGAAGAATTTATCCGCCGGTTTAGTGCAAATGTAGCTAAGTCCAAACAGACTACCAGCCGGAAAAAGATGTTGGAAAAACTGAACATCGAAGAAATCAAGCCTTCTTCACGCCGTTATCCGGGAATTATTTTTACTCCTTCACGTGAACCTGGCAACCAGATCCTGGAAGTAAAAGGGTTAACTAAAACCATTGAAGGAAAAGTTCTGTTTAAAGACCTGAACCTGAATGTAGAGAAAGACGATAAAATTGTTTTCCTGAGCCGTGATCCACGTGCCATGACTGCTTTCTTCCAGATCATTAACGGAGAAGAAAAAGCGGACGAAGGAACGTACCAGTGGGGCCAAACCATTACCACTGCTTATC
Organism: Tannerellaceae bacterium; assembly: GCA_021201565.1. Lineage (GTDB taxonomy): Bacteria > Bacteroidota > Bacteroidia > Bacteroidales > Tannerellaceae > UBA4116. The sequence continues at coordinate 6,201 of JAJQES010000459.1, read as the reverse complement.
TGCCGTTAGACAATTCTAAATTCTTCAACTCGGATTATAATCTGATTGATTGGCTAAGCCAGTTTGCATCAGACACTAATGAGGTCTTCCTGAAAGGCTTTCTGGGACGTATGCTCTTCTCGGGTGAAGAACTATTGAAAAAGGTAAACGTATTATCAGGAGGAGAAAAAATGCGTTGCATGATCTCACGTATGATGCTGAAAGACGCTAATACCCTGATTTTGGATACACCCACCAACCATCTGGACCTGGAATCGATTCAGGCATTCAATAATACCTTACAAAGTTTCAAAGGAAATGTCTTATTCGCAAGTCATGACCATGAGTTCATCCAGACAGTGGCTAACCGTATTATCGAGTTAACTCCTAACGGAATCATTGATAAAATGATGGAATACGATGACTATATTTCTGATCCATTAGTAGCCGAAATGAGAGAAAAACTGTATAAAAAATAAGACCCTGCTCTGGTGTGTGGTTTTTATATAAGTTAGTCTATGGTAACTTTTACCCAGACACTAAAATGTCTTTATCCTGACATCCTCATGTCACTGTAGTGACATGAGGATGACATAGGAGTGCCATGCCGGTGTCACGGGAATGCCATGCCGAAGTCAAAAAAGATTCTTCGGATGTTTCATTTCATTCTTCGTATCAGCTGGATATAATAAATCTATAATTTTAAAAGAACATACCCCTATAAACAAAAAAGGCTGTCCCAGGACAGCCTTTTAATATATAAATAAACAGAGTTATTATTTTGCATAACTTACCGAACGGGTTTCACGGATCACAGTAATCTTTACCTGTCCCGGATAAGTCATTTCATCCTGGATCTTCTTAGCAATTTCTGTTGACAGGTTTTCCGTATCCTTATCATCAATCTTATCGGCACCAACAATCACACGCAATTCACGTCCTGCCTGGATAGCATACGTCTTTACTACACCCGGATAAGAAAGTGCCAGCTGTTCCAGATCATTTAGCCTTTTGATATAAGCTTCAACAATCTCACGACGGGCACCCGGACGAGCCCCTGAAATAGCATCACAAACCTGGACAATAGGCGCCAGCAATGTCTGCATTTCTACTTCATCATGGTGAGCTCCTACGGCATTACAGATATCCGGTTTCTCTTTATACTTCTCACACAATTTCATACCCAGAATAGCATGTGGCAATTCCGGTTCATCATCAGGAACTTTTCCTATATCGTGTAATAAGCCGGCTCTTTTCGCTTTCTTTGGATTCAATCCAAGTTCAGAAGCCATCACAGCACATAGATTAGCTGTTTCCCGCGCATGCTGTAACAGGTTTTGTCCGTACGAAGAACGATATTTCATCTTTCCGATCATACGGATCAGCTCCGGATGTAATCCATGAATACCCAGGTCAATTACAGTCCGCTTACCGGTTTCTATAACTTCTTCTTCTACCTGTTTCTTCACTTTAGCAACTACTTCTTCAATACGTGCCGGATGGATACGTCCATCCTGAACCAATTGATGCAGAGCCAGACGGGCCACTTCTCGGCGAACCGGATCAAAACCGGAAAGAACAATGGCCTCGGGTGTATCATCCACAACGATCTCAATACCGGTAGCAGCTTCTAAGGCCCGGATGTTACGTCCTTCACGGCCGATAATACGTCCTTTGATCTCATCTGATTCAATATGAAAGACAGTAATTGAGTTTTCAATTGCAGTTTCCGTAGCCACACGCTGGATAGACTGGATGACAATTTTCTTGGCCTCTTTATTGGCTGTCATCTTAGCTTCTTCTACAATTTCATTAATATAGGAGGTAGCTTCAGATTTTGCTTCTTCTTTTAAGGATTCAATCAGGCGCTCTTTTGCTTCTTCAGCAGATAATCCTGAAAGAACTTCCAGTTGTTCTACCTGTTTTCTATGCAATTTATCAAGATCCTGCTTCTTTTTCTCCAGAATATCCAATTGAGCAGTCAGGTTTTCCTTTACAGCTTCTATTTCATTATTTTTACGTTGCAGATCTTCCTGACGTTGAGAGAAAGCCATTTCCTTCTGTTTCAGCTTGGCTTCTGCGGATTGGATCTTCGCATACTTGGCTGAGGCCTCTTTTTCCAATTCAGCTTTTTTGTTCAGGAATTTCTCCTTCACTTCCAGCATCTTGTTCTTTTTGATTACTTCGGCTTCATTTTCCAACTCCCGGCGCATGGTCTCCTGGCGGGCTTTGAAAGCAGCACGCATACGCATCCATGTCAACATAGCTGCGAGGGCTAAACCGGCGAGAAAAGCTACAATCGGTATAATTATATGCATAGTCATTTTACTTTTAAAAATTAATATATATAAAAAAAGCACCACATTTGCTCAAAGTTATTGGGCAAAAGTAGTGCGGAAAATCAGTTTGATATTTCGTTTTTATTTATCTTTCAAATACATCTCCAGCTCATCTGTTAGCTGAATGATCTTTTCTGTAAAAGGGTTTGTATCATTTTTATCTTCCAACTGCAAATTTGACATTGACAATTGAAAGGTAACCATAGCTAATAAATCCTTTACATCAACACTGGAATCTGGAAATTTCTGCCGGTACTGGATTAGTTTATTCTGGATCTGTTTGGCTGCTTTACGTGCCAGCTCTTCATCACTTCTCCGAATCCATAATCCATAGCTTTTTTCAGCTATTTCCACATGTATTAGAAATTTATCGTCGTCCACCGCTTCTATTCGTTTAATAGTGCAATGCACTTATCTACCTCCCGCACTAATTTTGACAACCGCATCTTTGCATTTTTCAATTCGTCCGGATTCACCGAAACGACCCGTGCAGTCAACATGTTGTCACATTTGGTTTTTAAAACCCTGATATCGTCCCTTTGCCGGCTGAGTTCTTCATCTTTCTGTGCCAACAGTGCACTTAGTTCGTTAATTTTCTGCTTCTGTGTATCACATAATGCCATCAAATACCGGACTTTGGTTTCAAAAACAGCCAATAATTGTTTGTGATCTTCGGTCATAAAATACCAAATAATACACAAAAGTAATTTATTGTCTTGAAATTAACAACTCTTGCATGAATTATTTTGTTATTATAAATTTGGTCACAAAAAAGGCCGTCCAAGTTAATCGAACAGCCCCTCATTCAAATTTCGTCTTAATAGTCAGGCAGTTTACACCAACGCTACCAAGATATCTCCTTCCACTTCTTCAAAAGAAAGTTTTCCTTCTTTGGCTAACCAACCTAAAGCAGCGTATAAATCTTTATCTGCTTTGATTTTGGTTGCTTTTTTTACTGCCTTAAGATTCATTTTACCGCCTTCATTTAATGTATTCCATACAAGGCCGGCATTAGTACCAATTAATTCAATCATTTTTAGATTTTTTTTGTTATCAGGGGCAAATTTATATATTAATCTACTAATACAAAAAAAAATACATGTTTTTTAGCATAAAAATGGCCATTTCCGGGTTTTATTTGATAATTTAACCTTTAAAAAACATTATTCACCAAATTACTTTTTCACAATTCCGCTTATTGCAAAATTGATTCCGCTAACAAACCTTTGTAACAGATCAATAGAAAAATCAATTGCATCCTGCAATCCTTCACTACCTGAGTATCCGTTTATAATCATTAACAGCCTGGCAGTAGTAAGTTCAATCTTAGTTCTTTCTTCATCACTGGTAGGAGTTCCGATTCCACCTACCGCATCCCGGTAGACCGGTAAGCCGGCAATATTCAACAAACCACGTCCGATCCCTTCATATTTTTCACCTTCATACCCTACTCCCAGCACCAATTGGTTTCCGGATATTTTATCAATATCAAATGCCCCAATAGAATAACCGGTACGAATAGAGACCAGATTAACAATATCCACCAACGTATCAATCCGGTAAAGAGGCAATTTTCTTAGAATACGGCGGCACAATGCTTCCGCAGAAGGGCGGTAGCGGTTCGGATCTTTCCCTAACCTTTTATACGCCTGGCGTGTAGCATATATAGGTAACCGTTTATTTATATCTTCCATACGATAAGTCGTCCGGAAGTGTTCCTCTTCACGGGCTATTTCCTCCCATAATAGAGGATTGGAAGGAGTGTTCACCACATTACATTTAATAGTGGCAATCCGGAGATCCGGACAAATAGCTAAAATCTCCTTTGAAACAGAAACATGTATCATATTATTCTTTTAACAAAATCCCAGTCAACATACGCCCACTCCGGAGACCATCCCGGCGGGCAGAAAAAAAGTCTGCCGGATTACTATAAGTACAGGCTGCAATCTGTTCAATATGCTTTTCAGGAACCCCTTTTTTCATCAAAAGGCAACGATTAATAGTCATTAAATCCAGATGGTATTTTCCTGTAAGTTCATTGTGAAAACAGACAAACGGATAATCTGTTATAATTGATTCAAATGCAGCAACAACTTCATCTCCTACCTCAAAATGACCAGGAGAAATGGCAGCTCCGATTCCGGCCAGGATTTGTCCAGGGTCACATTGGAAAGTTTTTACCAGATAGTCTACTATTTTACCAGCGATGTCCTCAACTGTTCCACGCCAACCGGCATGAATAGAGGCGACAACCTTTTTATCCGGTGCATATAGTAGTAACGGAACACAATCGGCTGTTGTAATAGCTATGCACACTCCCGGTACAGTGGTCACCAGGGCATCTACTCCGTACAATCTGTTTTTCTGTTCTTCACCCGGTAAAGAGAGAAAAGAATCATCAATTTCAAAGATATGAGTTTCATGGGTCTGGTAAGGGACAAAGAGACGATCTACAGGTATAGCCAGATGGTCACACAGAAGTTGACGGTTGGTTTGCCAGACAAGGGGTTCATCCTCTACAAATTCTCCCAGATTAAAAGAAGCATAGGCCCCCTGGCCTATCCCTCCATGCCGGGTAGTCATAAAATGAAAAATGTTGCGATCCTGTTCCAGCACAGAAAATTGCAACATCTTCATATTATTAGGTTCGCTCCTCTTCTTCATCCTCCCAATCTATGATTTCATAATCGTCATCATCGTCATAGTCATCCAACGGAACCACAAAATCATCCTCATCAAAAGATACGGTTGAAAGATCCAGATTTTTATGAACAATCCGTTCTACATCATGGAAAACTTCTTTATTAAGTTCCCGCCACAACATATCTTTCAGGGCCATAATTCCCTGTCCGGTAATGGAAGAGATAAAAACATAAGGAACTCCTTTCGGCAATTCTTCTGAAAGTGCCTGGATCAGTTCATCATCCAGCATATCGCTTTTAGTGATAGCCAGAACACGTCTTTTATCTAACAGTTCCGGATTATACTTTACCAGTTCATTGTGAAGGATCTCATATTCTTTCTGTATATCATCCGCATCGGCAGGCACCATAAACAACAGTAGAGAATTCCGTTCAATATGCCGTAGGAAACGTAAACCAAGCCCTTTCCCTTCGCTGGCTCCCTCAATGATTCCCGGAATATCTGCCATCACAAAAGATTGATTATCCCGGTAACTGACAATTCCCAGATTAGGTTCCAACGTTGTAAAAGGATAATTAGCGATTTTCGGCTTTGCAGCAGATACAACTGATAGCAGGGTAGATTTTCCGGCGTTAGGGAAACCAACCAAACCCACATCTGCCAGTAACTTCAACTGCATAATCACTGTACGTTCCTGGTAAGGTTCGCCTGGCTGTGCATACCGGGGAGCCTGGTTAGTAGCCGTTTTAAAGTTCCAGTTACCCAAGCCTCCACGTCCTCCTTTCAGAAGCATTACCTGCTGTCCATCCTCGGTTACGTCACAGAGAAACTCACCGGTGTCCGCATCATATACAACCGTACCACAAGGCACCTCAATGATCCGGTCCTGTCCGTCTTTTCCGGTACTACGTTTAGCACTTCCACTCTCTCCGTGGGTTGCCAGAATATGCCGCTCGTACTTCAGATGCAACAGCGTCCAGTAGTTACGATTGCCGCGCAGATACACATGGCCTCCTCTGCCGCCATCCCCTCCGTCAGGTCCTCCTTTCGGAATATATTTCTCACGGCGGAAATGAGTTGATCCTCTCCCGCCCTTTCCGGAACGACAGTAAATCTTCACATAATCCACAAAATTCGATTCAGCCATTGTTTTTATTTTTAGTAGTTGGTAGTTAGTAGTTGGTAGTTGGTAGAACACTCATTACGTTCGTTTTATTGGTTTTATTATATCTTATAT
>JAJQES010000183.1 GCA_021201565.1 Tannerellaceae bacterium | reverse complement strand
TCCAGACAACCGGACAATCTAACTTTCGTTTGATCTCTTCCATTTCGGCACAATGCCACATTTCATGTTTGAAACTCCACGCCAATGCTTCGTAACGGGTAGCAGCTACCGGATGCGTAAACGGAAGAGGTTGCAACGGCAGTTCCAGCACTTCATCCGTCAAAAGGGACAAAGAGGCCAGGCAGATCTCATAGACTCTTTCCAATTGTTCCAGCAGGAGTCCGGGAGATACCACCTCTTCGCCCACCGAACGCTGGCCGGTCCCCATGCCATAGAAAACACGGTTGTATAGGTGGATAGGCATCTGCGCCACCACTTCACTATTTACTCCGGTGACAGCCGTAAGGGTATGAAAATTCTGTGCTACCAACAGATGTCCAAGCTGCCAGGCAAAATTAGAATTTGTATTCTCCGGAATTACATACCATAAATCCTGTGGAGTTTCAGAAATAAGCCGGTTAGTAAAGTTTCTCGTTTCAACGATCTGGTCAATCAGAAAATTCATTTTATCCATACTTTGTTTTTGTTTAATAATACATCTTATCTATTAGTGTATGGAACAAACATTCTGTGACAGCTCAGGGCAATAATTTTATCCAGTAGTTTTTCCGGGGTAGTTCTTTTTCAAAGCGCCGGTATAAATCCGTCAGCCGGATGACCCTGCGCATAGCGGCATATTGTTTATCTATATTTACCGACCTTACCTGTTTATTGATCCGGCACTTACAAGCTCCGTCCGGACGATAAAGAGAACAGGTGTCCCTCATAAATTCACTTACTTTCCGGATAGCACGTGAAGAGATTTTACGAACAGTAGCCTCCTCCATCTCCATAATGGCCGCGATCTGTTTATAAGATAGTTCAAGAGTAACACGAAAAGTAAAGACCAGACGGGCATCTGTCGTAAGACAATGATTCATAGAGGTAAGACATTTATCACACTTCTCTTTGATCCATTCCAGTTTCTGTTCCTCCTCTCCGTCATAATCCACCTCCGGCAATCCCCGGAATTCTCTTAGTTCCGGTAAAGTAGCGACCCGTTCTTTCTGTGCATACCGGACAATGGTACGCCGGGCAATGGTATAAATCCAGGTAGACAATCCGGATTCACTCCTGAATGCCGGAAGACTTATTAATACTTCCATCCAAACTTCCTGGGCAGCTTCACGGGCCACCTCCTCATTCCGGATCATCCGGTGTGCCAGAGAGGAAATCATCCGGCCATACTTCGCTACCAATTCATCTTGCTCTGTTCGCATAGCATATATCTATTCCATGATTAGTGTACGAAATTAAAATTCTGTGACAACTTAGGGCAGTAAATATATCAGTAACCCCACAAAAATAAAAGAAATATTTTCTTTTTATATTTGCCCTGTATAAACATACTAACAGCATGAATATGTCTAACACTTTTCCTGATCCGATTCTCAACCTACCACTAGCAGATATACCCATGGAAGGATTATCAGCCTATCTGGCACAAGGCACTAACAACCAAATCCTTTTTATGGAGTTTGAAAACGATACACAATTAGCCGAACATTCCCACGAAGCCCAATGGAGCATCGTATTAGAAGGCCGGAATGAACTGATCATAGAGAGACAAAAACATATATTCATCAAAGGCGACCGCTACTATATCCCTAAAGGAGCCCGGCATTCAGGAACAATATATGCGGGTTATACCGATATTACTTTCTTCGCTCAAAGCGATAGGTATAAGGCGAAATGATTACCAACAATGAATCTTAAATTAAGACTACATCGTTATACAACTTTCTTTTATTCTTATCTTCAAAAATGTCTCAAATGCTGTTGGAGTAAAACTTTTCAAGAATTCATTTTGAGACATCAGTTCTTGATATAATATGTAAATCTGTTGAAGTTCATCCATTGTTGTAAATTTAACATGTGTCATTAAATGAGTAAATAAAATTTCCTGATCTAATGTTAATTTAAATCCATTTGCACGCAAATAATTGATGCGTATAATATCTGCATACTCTTTCTGTTGTTTGTTTTTCACACACGTTATCTGTTCCGAATGAAAACGGTAAAACAATAAGGGTTCTGGTATATTTATAATTTTTCCTTTTAAGGCCAATTGACAACAAAGATTATAATCAGCTGAATAGGGAAAAGACTCATCGTAAAATTCTATTTCCTTGAGTATATCACGCCTGACTATCAAGGAAGGATGCAAAAACATATTATTATACAACAGATATATTTTTATTGTCTCATACTCCTGAGATTTAATATGAATATGCCCATCAAATGTTTTAAAAAAACTTCCACATGCAATTAATGTTGGATTACTTTCCATAAATAAAACTTGTTTCTCAATACGTTCTCTTATTGCAACATCATCGGCATCCATTACAAAAATATACTTTCCTTTCGCAAGTTTACATCCCGTATTCCTACAAATATAGTTACCTTTCCTCTTTCTATTCTCTATATATAGAATTCGCGTATCACAAAATGTTTTAATAATTGTTGCGGACTGGTCTGTAG
>JAJQES010000375.1 GCA_021201565.1 Tannerellaceae bacterium | reverse complement strand
ATCCATATCGATGCACATACCATTTCTAAAATCAGCAGTTGTTGCCATAAATAAATTATTTCTATTGTATAATTTGATTAGTAATCACTTGAAATTGACCGCAAAAATACGATTTCCTTATAAATAAATGAAAAATGAAGTACAAAAAATAAGAATCTTAATAGTATTCTAATTCTCAACTTCTCATCTTGTCAGGAAAGATGAAATAAACATATAGATCATCATCCCGATAATATCATTTGTAATTGTAATAAAAGGTCCTGTTGCCAACGCCGGGTCAATCTTGAGTTTATCCAATGTAATCGGAACAATGGTTCCAAATATACTGGCAAACATAACGACAGCGAACAAACTCAATGAAACAGAAGCCGTAATCCCAAGATTACCTAAGGTAAAGAAATTGTAAGCAAAAACAATGAGACTGATCATACTTGCATTAATAAGGGCCACCACCGACTCTTTCATAATCTGAGGGACAATATTTTCTGGTTTCAGGGAATTGTTAGCTAATCCCTGAACAACAATAGCCGAAGACTGAATTCCCACATTCCCTCCGGTTCCTCCGATCAATGGAATAAAAAGAGCCAACTTAGGATTCGTTCCCAGATTCGCTTCATACCCTCCGAGAATCATAGAATTTCCCAATCCACCGATCATTCCCATCACTAACCAGGGTAACCGGGCTGCTGTCTGCAAAAATACATTGTCCGAAGTTTCCACATCCTGTGAAAGACCGGAAGCCAACTGGTATTCACGTTCCCGTTGTTCCCGGACTTCTTCCATTACGTCATCTACCGTGATCCGGCCGATTAACCGGCCAATACTATCTATAACCGGAAGAGCCACCAGGTCATATTTTTCAATAACCTGTGCCACTTCTTCTATACTATCATCATCCCGGACTGAAATCGGATCCTTTTTCATCACATGTTTAATCCTGGATACCGACGGATTGGTAATCAATCTTTTTAACGGCAATACCCCCCGCAGCTTTTCATCATCATCTACCACATATACGTAGTAGATCTCATCCATTTCCTCTGCCTGAGACCGCATCTCTTCTATACACTGAGGCATACTCCAATTCTCATTTACCACGATCATTTCGGTGCCCATTAATCCCCCGGCTGTATCTTCATCGTATTTCAACAGGTCTACAATATCACCGGCCTGTTCAACGTCTTCTATATGAGAAAGGATCTCTTCCTGTGTATCTTCGTCCAGCTCACGCATCAGGTCTACCGCATCATCGGTATCCATATTATCAATGAACCGTTTAGCAATCAATTCATTTGGCAGTAGCTTCAATAGTTTCGCCCGGTCATCATCATCCAGTTCCATAAGGACGTCAGCAGCTTTCTCTCCCTCCATAAGCAGGTAAAGATAAAGTGCTTCATCCAAGGTGAGTTCCTGGAATAGCTCTGCAATATCAGCAGGATAAAGGTCTTTCAGCAGATTCTTTGCATGCGCATCATCTTTCTGTGCAATAATCTGCCGGAGACGTTCTATATAATCTTTTGTTAGTTCGATCATGTAAATCCACGCTTTTTGACCGTTTTAAATTTCTTTTTCCGCTTGCATTTTCAGGTTACGGTCTGTGATCAGTGTCAACTCGATGAATTGCTCTACAGATAACTGCTCGGGACGTTTGTCAAAAATAGGCAGACTATAATCCGGACAGTCCTTTCCAAGCAAGGGCTTCATTGAGTTACGCAGGGTTTTACGACGACGATTAAAGGATGTTTTAACTACAGTTTTGAATAATTTTTCATCACACCCCAGATTTGTTCTGCCATTACGTACGGCTCTGATCACTCCACTTTTGACTTTCGGAGGAGGTTCAAACACCTTTTCACTGACTGTAAAAAGGTATTCTACATCATACCAGGCCTGCAACAGAACACTCAGAATACCATAGGTCTTACTACCCGGACCGGCAGCCAGACGTTCGGCTACTTCTTTTTGAAGCATTCCGGAACAACAGGGAATTTGATTTTTATAATCCAGCACTTTAAAAAATATCTGACTGGAAATGTTATAAGGATAGTTTCCGATAATACAAAACGGGCCCGGAAACAATTTATTTAAATCAAGTTTGAGAAAATCAGCGGCAAAAATTTTTTCTTCCAATTCAGGAAAATGCTGTTCCAGGTATTGAACCGATTCCATATCCAGTTCCACCACCGAAAGATTTTGTCCCTCATCCAGTAAAAAACGGGTAAGAACGCCCATACCCGGTCCTATTTCCAGCACCGGATACTCTTTATAGTCAGACAACGTCTTCGCAATCCGCTCAGCAACCTGCAAATCTTTTAGAAAATGTTGTCCTAATCCTTTCTTCGGTCTTACCGCTCCCATCCGAGTCTTATCTTCCTTTTGAAAGTTTGTTTTACAATATTAATGTTTATCTTTGCAGATGCGCAAAAGTACAACAAAATATTCAAAGTCTTCTATTTATAATGGATTTTAAGAAGCTTCTCAAAACAGCTCTCAATATTATTCTTCCACTCGGATTAGGAATTCTATTATTATGGGCA
>JAJQES010000224.1 GCA_021201565.1 Tannerellaceae bacterium | reverse complement strand
GATATAGAGGGCGAATACATCCGGACATGGGAAACAGGTTATAATATTATAAATTTCTGCTATGACCAGGAGAACAACCGCCTCCTGATGTTTCTGGATGATGAAATACAATTTGCCTGTATCAATCTGGATGAAATAAATTAAGAAAGATTTCCGCTAATTGTTTTTTTGCGTTTTCCATATCCTGGGGAACGCCCAGTTCTTTTTCTAAGGAGGTAACGCCTTTATCTGTGAAACCGCACGGATTGATCAGTTCAAAATGTTCCAGATGGGTATTGATATTCAGGGCAAATCCGTGCATGGTGACGAAACGGCTGCTTTTTACCCCAATGGCACAAATCTTACGGGCTTTGCCGGGAATGTGCGGATCAAGCCATACGCCTGTCGCCGATTCTAAGCGGTTACCCTGAATGCCATATAACGCTAAAAAACGGATCACCGTTTCTTCTAAAAAATAAATGTATTGTTTGAGTCCGATTTTCCATTGTTCAAGATCCAGTACAGGATAGCCGGTAATTTGCCCGGGACCGTGATAGGTAATATCTCCCCCCCGGGTCACCCGGTACAGGTCGATTCCTTTTTGCCGGAGCACCCCTTCCGGAATCAAAAGATTGGAAGCTTTCCCGCTTTTTCCGATAGTAAGGACCGGCTGATGTTCACAGAAAAACAGGTAATTGGGTGCTGTTTCTCCGGTTCGTTTCGCTTCCAGTAATTTCTCAAAACAGGCGGTTTGTATGTGCAGTCCCTCCTCGTAAGAGACTGTTCCCAGGTCTTTATATACAATTGGTGTATTCATGGCTTTTTTTCTTCCGGTTTACTGGTTCCATATCCCATATTGACAGGGGCTATTTTCTTCATAAGAGAAAGGATCTGGCCTTGTCTTTTTAATATATAGGGGGATGGTTTTGCTGAATTGTAACGGATGGGATTGGGAAGTGTCGCTGCAATCAACGCGGCTTCCCGGTCTGTCAGTTCTCTGGATTCTTTATTAAAATGGAGCTGTGCGACTGCCTGGGCACCATAGATCCCCTCTCCCATTTCGATGGAATTGAGATAGACTTCCATGATCCTTTCTTTTCCCCAGATCCATTCTATCAAAAGAGTAAACCAGGCTTCGAGTCCTTTCCGCACATAGGATTTGCCGGGCCAGAGAAATACATTTTTGGCGGTTTGTTGCGTAATGGTACTGGCACCTCTCACCCGTATTCCTTTTTTTGCCTCTTCCCGGGCTTTCCTGATCTGTTCTTTATCAAATCCATTGTGGTCCGGGAACAGATTGTCTTCCGAAGCGACGACGGCCTGCGGAAGAGAAGGTGAAATTTGCGACAAAGGGATCCAGGTGTGTTCCATCCGGGAAGGTTGTCCGGCTTTTTTTTGTTCTGCCAGCCGGATTACCATCAGGGGAGTAATATAAACGGGTACATATTTATACAAAACGACTGCTCCGGTACTACTAACCAGAAAAAAGAGGATCAGGTTCCGGATCCATTTCGCTATTTTTCTCAAGAACTTCATTCCTTTGCAAAAATACAAAGTTGAACCATGTATCAGGTAAAATAAAAAATATTTTTATTTTTGTTGTTTTAAACCAAACATCCGTCTGATAGTTACTATTGAAAAATGTATATGAACATGAGAAATCTGAACCTACTGTTTTTGTGTGTATTAGTTATTACTGCATGTAATGAGTCTCCCAACCGGCAAGCTGTCGAACACAGCGATATGGAGCAAGTCCCCAAAAAAGATATTCTGGTGAATACGGTACTGACTGCCGATGAACAAGCTAAATTGTCTCCGGCTGACGTTATCCGGATCCTGAAAGAAGGGAATGACGAGTTTGTTAATGACAACCTGACGGTCCGGAACAATTCGGAACGGGTCCGTGATGCTGCTATGGGACAATATCCCAAGGCGGTGATCCTCTCCTGCCTGGATTCACGGGTACCGGTTGAAGATATATTCCACCGGGGAATCGGAGATATTTTTGTAGCCCGTGTAGCCGGGAATATTGTAAATCCCGATATTCTGGGTAGCCTGGAATACGCCTGTAAAGTCTCCGGGTCTAAGGCGGTAGTTGTGTTAGGACATGAATATTGCGGTGCCATCAAGTCGGCGATTGATGATGTAGAGCTGGGGAATATTACCACTTTACTGGCGAAAATCAAACCGGCAGTCACCGAAGCGGCTAACCGGTATGAAGGAGAGAAAACATCTTCCAATCCGGAATTTGTAGAAGAGGTATGCCATCACAACATTGAACTGGGAGTTCAGGAAATCAGGGATAAAAGTCCTATTCTCAAAGAGATGGAAGATAATGGTGAGATTGTGATCGTGGGCGCGGTGTACAATATGCACACCGGGAAAGTGGATTTTTTTGACTGATCCGCACTTTTTCCTATCTTTGAAGGAATTCAATAACCCGTCATAGTATGGAGATTATACTTCCTCAAAGATTAGCGTCCTGCGGCACGGAGAAGATAACAACCGACCGGTTGGTGGTAATCGGTGCCAACGGTGCCGGTAAAAGTTCATTCGGGAAAGACTTGCTTTCACGTTATGGCAAACAGGCTGTTAAAATATCCGGCTACCGTTCTCTTTTTATCCGTAACAAGCCGGCCGATCTGACAACTTCTTCTTCATCTATCCGCTTATCAGCTTATGAGAAGCTGGTGATTCGTTTACAGAAGGAGGAGTTTGAAATTGCTGTTGACTACAAAGAGCAATCCAAAACCTCACCAGGAATAAAACCGCCGGTTACTAAAATTGATATTATACAACAGATATGGGAGAAGTTATTTCCGCAAAACAAACTACTGCGCAAATCAGGATTTGTGGAACTGATCCCGGCCTCACCCGAAGGAAAAGCCTACCAGCCGGAGCGGATGAGTGACGGCGAGAAGATTGTTTTTTATCTGATCGGGGCTACCCTCTTTGCTCCCTCCCATTCGTTATTGGTGATTGACGCTCCTGAAGTCCTTTTGCATGAATCTATTAAAAACAGTTTGTGGGAGGAAATTGAGAATCTGCGCCCGGATTGTACCTTTATTTACCTGACGCATGACATCTCGTTCGTTACCTCCCGGCAGGATAGCCAGTGTATCTGGATACGTGCGTATAATGCAGATGAAAAAATCTGGGATTATGAGTTCATTAACACAAAAGAGAATTTTCCGGAAGAACTGTACATTGATATTCTGGGAAGCCGTAAACCGATCCTGTTTATAGAAGGGACTGATACCAACAGCATAGATAACCGGCTTTATCCACTGGTTTTTCCTGAGTATGTAGTCAAACCGATGGGTGGCTGCCAGAAGGTAATCGAATCGACGAAGGCTTTCCGGCAATTAAAGGATTTCCACACACTGGATTCTAAAGGGATTGTTGACCGGGACAGACGTACGGAAGGGGAGATCCGCTATTTGCGGGACCAACATGTGTATGTGCCCAATGTCGCAGAGGTGGAAAACCTGCTATTGCTGGAACCTGTTATTAAAACAGTTGCCCGGCGTTTGATGAAAGATCCTGAAAAAATATTCAGACAGGTGGAAGAGAACGTGGTTCGCCTGTTTGAAAAGGATCTGGAAACACAGGTGCTTTTGCATGCTAAACACCAGGTCCGTAAGAAACTGGAAAAGGCAGTCAACAGGAAAATAACAAATGTGGAAGAATTAGCGGAACATATAGATGGTCTGAAAGAGGCAATTCATGTGGAAGATATTTATCATACGATCAGCAAGGATTTTCAATCGTATAAAGAGAACAAAGATTATCCCTCCATTTTACGGGTATATAACCAGAAAGGGGTTTTACCTCAAAGCCGTCTATGTAATCTGTTAGGAATTAACAACAAAGAGAGCTATCTGAATCTGATTTTATCTATTTTAAAAGAGAACAGAGAGGACGCAATCCTGATTCGGGAAGTCCTTCAGAATGCGATCGGGATAAAAAATCGAGGCGAACAGTAGTCTAATCCACAAAAATGATGTTATTTTGTACGCTAATTGTAAACAAATAATTAAATCATAGATCCCAAACATAATGCGTACCCAGACATTACAATATTTATATCTGCAAAAACCGGTAACGATGATTGTCATCCTGTGCATGATCTCTGTTCTGCCGTGGATTGCCAGCAATGAATTTGCCACTAAGGGAGAACCGAGGGAGGCTTCGGTGGCTATTTCGATGCTGGAGACCGGGAACTGGATATTGCCCTACGTGTATGCCGATGAAATCGCCTACAAACCACCTATGGCCCATTGGCTGATGGCCGCTTTTTCCTATCCGCAGGGATATGTATCTGAGTTTACGTCCCGTCTGCCTTCCGCGATCGCGTATATTGTGCTGATGGGATTTGTTTTGTTTTTCTTTGGGGAAAGGATCAAATTCCAGGAGGCATTTATTGCAACACTACTGCTGATGACCTGTCTGGAGATACACCGGGCAGGACTGACGACCCGGCTGGATATGTTGCTCACGGCCTTTATGGTGATCGGCCTGTTCCAAATGTACAGGTGGGAAAATAAACTGGAACTAAAAGGATTACCCATTTCGATTCCCATTTTACTGGGATGTGCGATCCTGACAAAGGGACCAGTCGGCCTTATACTTCCGCTATTTATCTTTTTTGTCTATTTGCTGGTACTTAATAAATACAAGTTCCTTATTGTTTTTAAGGCTCTTCTTTACATAGGTATTTCTTCGGTCTTCCTGCCTTTGATATGGTATGTCGCTGCCTGGCGTCAGGGAGGCGACTATTTCCTGGATCTCGTAATTGCGGAAAATTTCGGCCGTTTCCTGCACATTGATAATCCGGATATGCATTATCGTCTGGGACAGGAAAATGGGGTATGGCATAACTTCTATTCCGTTATAGCCGGATTTATCCCCTGGAGTTTTTTCTTTATTTTCTCTCTGTTCGGTATCAAATGGAGAAAGCCCAACCGTTCTTTTAAACAGATCCTGAAAGATTCTTGGACGTCTATCCGGTCTATGGAAAAGATAAAATTGTTCAGTCTCGTAACAATTGTCTGTATCTTTTTCTTCTTTTCTATTCCTTCCAGTAAAAGAAGTGTGTACCTGATGCAGGCTTATCCGTTCATTGCTATTTTCTTAGCACAATATGCGATTTACCTGACGGAATACCGGACAAAGGTGACCCGTGTATTTGCCGGTTTCCTGGCAGGGGTTCTTTCTGTCCTTCTGATCCTGATCGGCCTTACGCATGTGGGACTGATGGATCCGGTTGACATTGTAAGCAAGTTTACACAACGTCCGAATACATTGGCTGAAATCGCTGCACTGAGAGATAGCCTGGCTTCTAACAGCCTGTTGATCTTTGTGGTCCTGGTAGTGAATCTTATGGCATTGAGTACAGTCTTCTACCAAATGTCCAAAAAGATCAATATCAAGATCCTATACTCTACCATCTTTTTAGTGTTTACCCTGAATCTGCTTATTGACGGGGTGATCATGCACAGTATTAAAAACTCTGTATCGGCCCGTCCCTTTGCAGAATATATTATGGATAAATATCCGCTCGACAGGAATAATGTGTACGTGATGAATTACCTGCGTGAATATGACAATCTGTACGGCCTGAACTTCTATATGGGAAATATGTACCATAACTTTGAGAAGGAAAAACCGGCAGAAGGATACTTTATGGGAAGGCAGAGTGATTGGGATAAAGTGTATGAGCGGTATAAAGATACCTATTCATTCATCTTACTGGAAGTTTCCGATAAAGTCCTGGGAGACATCCGTGACCGGGCTGTACTCTATAGTTTTACACGGACTCCTTAATGACCAGGTGCTCTATTTCAATCTTATAATCTTCAATAGAACGTAAAATCACATCATAGGCAACTTCGACACCGTAAATATCGACTAACTGCATCCGCTGGGTTTTGTCGCCCGGCAGGTCTTTATAGGTGGTGAAATAATGAACCAGACGATGCACTACATCTTCGGGTAATTCCTTTATATCTTTGTAGTGGCTGTAAATCATATCATTCTCCAGCACGGCAATAATTTTATCATCGGCCTGGTGACGGTCCAGCAGGCGCAATCCTCCGATCGGAATCGCTTTTACCAGAATATCTCCATGAGTTACATCTTTTTCCGTCAGCACACATATATCCAATGGGTCACCATCGCCTTGAATGTCTTTACGGTTCAGGGCAATATTGGTTAGTTCCGCTACTTTTGTGCCGCAATAGGTACGAGGCAAAAAACCATACAGCGCAGGAACGATATTGGAATATTTTTGCGGCCGGTCTATCGAAAGATAGCCGGATTTTTTATCGACTTCGTATTTAACGGTATCCGTAGGAACGATTTCAATAAAGGTACGTACCTCCTGCGGTACCTTATCCCCCAGGTCAATGCTATGCCAGGGATGGGCTCTATATTTGAACATAGTTGAGTAATTTTATTTTTTACTCAAAACAGCCGGAGGGCAGGGAAGGTTTTGATTGCACTCGCTTTACCGGCCTTTCGCTGGCGCGGAATTCCACTTCCGTGCCGGCAAGTATTTTATACTGGTAAGCCACTAATTATAAAATAGCAAAGCCCTTACTCCGGCATCAGATGCGGAAGCAAGGGCTCTGTGAAGGTTTCGCGTTGATATTTTTTATTTCAGCTCGCGGATTTTGATGTTGCGGAAAGCCACTTCATCGCCATGGTCCTGTAAAAGGATACGTCCGGCAGGAGCTTCTCCGAATGGATATTCACCTTCGTTGTAAGAAGGAGCTGCATATTTACTACCTTTTACCAGTTCACGGAATTCGTCGCTGTTTCTTTCATATTCCAGTACTTTCACACCATTCAGCCAATGCTCCACATGATTGTTCGGAAATACTTTAACAACGCCTGTGTTCCACTCACCTACTCCGTTGAACTTTACATTTTCACTCTTTTTCAGGTCATAAAGACTGGCCAGGGTACGGCTACCCGGAAAAGTGGTGTACAGTTTTGCATCAGGATGAAGTTCATCATCCAGAATCTGGAATTCCAGACCATACGCTGATCCTTTCTGTTTCTCTTCTTCTGTTACGAAATATTTGATACCGCTATTGGCTCCCGGAGTGATTTTAAAGTCAACACTTATTTCAAAAGCACTATATATGCCATCACTTACGATATCACCTCCGTTAGTGGATTCGCCTCCGTCAGAAGCCAATACGATCAACTGGCCGTCTTCCACTTTCCAGCCGTGTTCAGGGAAAGCGTCTTTATGGGCACCCCGCCAGCCATTCGTTGTTTTTCCATCAAACAATAGTTTCCAGCCATCTGCTTTTTCCTGGGCTGTCAGTTCATTGATCCCCGCTGCTTTTTCTGTTACCGGAGTATTTACAGTTGTTCCTTCTGTTGTGGATTTCCCACCGCACGCTGTCAGCAATACAGCGCTCATCATACAAGTAATCAGTTTCTTCATTGTGAATATTATTAATTAAAAATTATTTTTCATGATTGTGTGCGGGCACAAATATAGAAATTAAATCGTTAATACAAAAAAAACGATCCTTTTAAAATGCTCATTTCTTTTATTTCTTTCCTGAAAGGATTCTGTCCGGACAGGAAAATTACCGTATCTTTGCCGTGTGTTTTTACGACTTATCTAATTAAATTATTCAAATGAAAGCAGCTCTTTTTGATTTTGATGGTGTGATTGTAGACACCGAGCCTATTTACGATATTTTCTGGAATGAAGCAGGTATACGATATAATACGGGAATTCCCAATTTTGCAGATGTGATCAAAGGAACAACCATGCCGGATGTAATAAAAAAGTATTTCTCAGACCGTACGCCGGAATACCAGCAAATGGTATTAAAAGAATCTGCTGCATACGAGAGTACAATGCCCCTCCCACCGTTGGCCGGTTCTGTTCAATTCCTGCGTACATTGAAATCAAAAGGAGTGAAAATAGCGTTAGTAACCAGTTCAGACAATTCAAAAGTAAACCGGGGACTCCGGGAACTGGATCTGGAAGGTTTATTTGACACCATAGTAACTGCAGACCGGATCACTTCAGGTAAACCGGATCCGATGTGTTATCTGTTAGCAGCTAAAGACCTGGAAGAAGATCCTGAAAACTGCCTGGTCTTTGAAGATTCATTTGCCGGTATCCAATCGGGTAATGATGCCGGAATGCGCGTCATCGGCCTGAGTACAACCAACGCTCCGGAAACGATACAGGATAAAGTGTTTGAAGTCATTCCCGATTTTCAGGAAATTACATTTGAGAAGTATCTCAGTTGGTGAAAACAGAAGTTAAGAAGTAAGAAGTTATTAATCAATACATTTATAACCAGTTAAGACGTTGTCTTTCCGGGACAGGTATTCCGGCAAATTAAGCTGTACAGCTCAGCGTAACAGGATGCAGGAGTTGTTCTCTCAGCATGCAGGAGTCGATAAACTGAGCTGTACAGCTTAAAACGACAGGATAGGTGATAACTTGCTTCGGGTCCCGGTAAACCGGGATGTTCCATTTGCAACCTGAAAGAGTGATACATTCTTAGCTTTTACCTTTTACTCTGATTTCAGGCTATCTACCGGATTGCGGTGAGCCGCTTCCAGGCATTGCCAATAGACTGTTACGATAGCTATCAGCAAACAGAGCCCACCGGCTGCTATAAATATCCATGGGCTCATAGAGATGCGGTAGACATACATTTCCAGCCACCCATTCATCACAAGATAGACCGGGACAATAGCGAGAAGAAAACCAATTCCCACATACAAAATGAATTGAAAAAGAAGTTTTTTAAATACCTCCTGATTCGTAGAACCGAAGACTTTCCGGATCGCAATCTCTTTTCTTCGTATTTCTATAAAATAAGAAGAAAGAGCTAATAAACCCAGAAAAGAAAGCAGAAGAGCGATTCCACTGAAAACACTAATGATCCTGAACATCCTGTAAGGAGTAAAAAAAGTCATTACCAACTGCTCACTCAACCAATCACCGGAAAACTTCATATCAAGTATTTCTTCGTATATTTTTATCATCTCTTCTTTTGCGGAATCATTCTCTTCGTCCGTCTCAATAAACACGTTGGTAATCCCCATAGGAAACAATTCCGGATCCATGATCTGTATCATACCGGTAACCGGTTCTTTTTGTAAATCACCTATATGAAAATCTTTGATAATCCCGGTAAAAAAGCTTCCTCCAAAAGGTGCGTTTAATACAGGTAAAGTATCTCTGGACAGGTTTAATTCACTCATTCCAAAATCTGTCACATAGGTCTGGACGTCCTGTTCAGGATGTATCTGGTAAATAGGTTCAAACCCAAAGAAATCCATATAATTCTTATCACCCAAAAAGATATATACTTCACGGTTCCTATTTTCATTGAACGCCTTAAATCCTTCCTGTAAAGGAGGTCTGGTACCACTCATTGTAACTCTTTTCACAAAAGACTTTTCTTTCAATGTTTCCACCAATTGAAACACCCTCTCCTGCTCCGCCATCTCAACCGACAGATTCATGATATTTTCAGTCTTATACCCTAACGGAATATGGACCATATATCTCATCTGAAGATACATGGTCAAAGAAATTCCAACAAACAGGATGGTTAGAAAATACTGGCATACCAATAATATTTTGCTATATCTGACTTTGGTTTTAAAACGGAACTCTCCTTTCAGGATATCATTGACATGGGTTCGCGAGAAAAGAAGACCGGGAACATTTCCGGCATCCGCCCCGATAAATACAATAATCAACAGGGAGACCAGGAAGATACCCGGCGAAAACAAAACCTTCAGACTTAATGCTTCATCTAACAGAAAACGGGCTTCCGGTAAAAACAGAAAGGCAAGTCCCCAGGCTACCAGATAGGAAATCAGACAAAAGAAAACGCCTTCGAGGATTAACCGGGTATATATATTCATACGTGAGGCACTCAAAAACCGGCGGACAGCAACCTCTTTTGCCCGGCTGACTGACTGTGCCAGGGATAGATTGGTATAGTTAATGGTTCCAAAAGATAAAACCAGACAACCGGCAGCAATAAGTAATAAAAGAAACATCCAGTTTCCCTGATTTAATCCTTTTTTATAGGTCAGAAAAGGATATAGATAGACTTTCTTCAGGTTGAGAAGTTTTAGATCTTCTTTGTAATTATCCCGGTAATGCCATTGATTTTCTTTCAGAAAAGACAACAACTTTTCTTCCAGCAAATCAATATCCGTACCGGACCGGAGATATAAAAAGAGAGGAAGTTCATAGGACACATTCATCACTCCTTCGTAACTCTCCAGATCAGTAAAATGAGAACTCAATTCCTTCACATGAACTACCATATCTGCATATTCAATTGCCGAATGCGAAATGTCTTCCATGATTCCTGAAATGATCAGGCGGGAAGAATCTTCATGCAAAAACAGCCACTCTCCAAGCGGGTTCCTACCGGGAAATGCTTTCTCTGCAAACGAACGGGATATAACCACACTACCCGGTTGCAAAACGTTTTCTTTATCACCGGACAATAGTTGAAATGAGAACAGATCGAAAAAGAGTGAATCGACATATTGAACCTGGCCCATTATAACACGATCCGGCAGAGTGATCCGTTGGTTGGAAAAAGTACCGGAGACTCTACAGGCAGCCTCTATTTCCGGAAAACTGGTTTCAAGTTTTTCTTTTAATTCATAAGGAGTATTGATATCATCATTGATCATCAAATAAATGTGATCCCCTTTCTCCTGAAAGTTATCAACAGTCATTTCGCCAATCGCATACGCGGCAATAAAGATCACAAACATCAATGAAATGGAAAACCCAAACAGATTGATATAAGTAAACGTTTTATTCCTGGCCAGAAACTTTAAAAACAATTTTAAATCAAAGATATGGCTCATTGGATTGTATGAACTTTTTTACTCTTTTCTGCAAAGGTACTTTTTTATTCCGATTTGATACTATGCGCCGGGTTGCTGTTCGCTGCCTGTTGGCTTTGCCAGTAAACGGAAATAAAAGAAATTACCAGACAGAACAGACCTGCTGTAATATAAATCCAGGGAGCCAGTGTAATCCGGTATGAATATTCGGAAAGCCAGTCTGTCATAAAATACCAGATGATAGGAATAGCTATCAGAAAAGCAATCCCCACATAATTCAGGAATGTTCCGACCAGTTTAAGAAGCACTTCCGTATTAGTGGATCCGAAGACTTTCCGGACAGCTACCTCCCGGGCCCGCTGCTGGATAAAATAGGTTGACATCGCAAACAATCCGAGCAATGAAATGATCATGGCAATAAAGGTAAAAACCATTACCATTTTAGAGGTACGTTTCTGGGACGCAAATGACTCTTGAATTTCATAATCAATAAACTGGCCGGAGAAGTCCAGTCCGGACAGATTTTCATAAATCTCCTGTATTTGCAGATAGGCTTCCCGGTGATCTCCTATCACCTCTACCAGCATGTGCCAGATTCCATAATCAAAATCTTCCGGCTTCCGGATCTGCATCAATACCGGGTCCATGGTATGTGTAATATTGGCCAAATGATAATCTTTTACAATTCCGGCAATCGGAAGTACCCAGTTACCAATAGTCACGGATGGGGTTTCATCGGTTATATTTAGTTCACGTAAAGCCTGTTCATTTAAATAATAGCCATCCGGATTCCCCAGGTGATTATCTTTTATAATCTCCAGTTTCAACATATCCACATAAGCAGCATCCACCTGAAATATTTGAAAACTGATATTACGGTCTTCGTATACTACTGTATTGTTATTACCACGAGTCAAGGGCGTTCCTTCTGAAAAAGAAACCTGTTTGACACAGGCCAGTTGGCTCAACTCATTTCCTAACTTCAGGAATTGCTCATCACTCAGATCAGCATTAATTGTCAGGATATTTTCCTTATTATATCCCAACGGAGCATCAATCAGGTGATTAACCTGAGTGATCATAGTAATGGAAACGGCAAGCAAAGTGATAGTAATTACATTCTGGAATGTGATAAAAAACTTACTGAACACCATCTTGGTCTTTTGACGGAAAGTACCTTTCACAACCTCCACCGGTTTTGCACTGGAAATAATCGTTGCCGGCAACAATCCTGCCAGGAAGCCGATTGCCACAATTACTAACAGAGAAATAATAACAATACCAAATGTAAACATACCGGGTAGATCCAGGGTGGTTTCCAATAAAGTATCGGCAAAAGGTTTAAACAAAAATGCCAGGAAGATCCCCAGAATAAAAGAAATAAATGTCAGGAAAGTAGCTTCTATCATCAGACGCGCAAACAGTTCCCAGCGGGAAGAACCTAAGAGGCGGCGGATGGCCATCTCCTTCGCACGGAATCCGGTTTGTGCCACTGTAAGATTGATATAATTAATCATCGCAAAAATCAGGATCACTATACCAATAGACATGAGGATCATCACGAACTTCCATTCTCCCTGCTCAATCAATCCATAAGACTGTTGGGGGGCAAAATAAAGATCTTTTAGCGGGATAAAATGGATCTCAGACTGAATCTCACGTTGAAAAATCCAGAATATTTCCCGGAAATAATCGGCCACCTCTCCTTCACGGGATTTCAGGTCCGCACCGGGTTTTGCCTGAACGAACATCATGGCACTTCCCGCGTTATTATAGGAATGGCTATCCATCCCCTGATTGAAATGTTTGATGTTATCCATCCGGATTAATATATCCCGGTCCGGAATGACAGAATTATTGATATTCTTCATAACTCCGGTAACCGTAACGGAAAAATCATCGGTAAATTTAATAACCTGCCCGATTGGGTTCCGGTCCGGAAACATCTTACGGGCAAAACTCTGGGACAGGATAGCAGAAGTCCTGCTTTCAAATGCCGTATGGATATCTCCTTCTAACAGGTTAAAACTAAACATATCAAAAAAGGTGGAATCAGCAAATAGCAAGGTTGCATTTATTTTATTGTCCCCATTAGTCACCGGCCGCTGGGAAATGTGTGTAGAGGTCACACAGATCTTATCAATTTCCGGATACCGTTCCAACAAGCGGTCACTCAACCGGTAAGCAGTACCAAAACGATCCTCAGTACCCATTCCATACAATAAATGTTTATTTTCCTGGAAATTATCACGGGACAACTCCTGTACGGTATAAGTCGCGATCAGGATAACGAACATCAGGGAAATGGACAAACCAAAAATATCAATAACAGTATAAGAGAAGTTTTTACTTAAAAACTTAAAATAAGACCGTAAATTAAATAAGTTGTTCATATTGAGTATGTGTAATATTATTCACTTTTTATGGTGTCTGCCGGATTCAGGTTTGCTGCCGTATAGCTTTGCCAGACCACTGTAAACAGTGCAATCGTACAACAAAACAAGGCTGTCAGTACAAATATAGCAGGATTTACTGAAATCCGGTACCGATGTCCGGATAACCAGAAATCACCGATAGACCAGATCAGCGGAGCTGCCAGTACAAAAGCAATCAGTACATAGGACAAAAAAGCATACAAAAGTCTTTGGAGTATTTCTGAATTGGTTGAACCGAATACTTTACGTACGGCAATTTCTCTGATCCGTTGCTGAATAAAATAAGTAGACATCGCGAGCAAACCCAGTAAAGACAATACGGCAGCAACAATAGCAAATAAGGTGATAAGGGAACTCATCTGTTTATAAAAGAAGAAAGATTGCTCTATCTGGCTGTTAATAAAGTCACCGGAGAACTCCAGCCGGGTAATTTCCTCGTATTTCTTTTTTATTTCCTGAAAAGCTACTAACGGATCACCTTTGGATTCAATAGAGAAATTCCGTATCCCATTCGGAAACTCTTCTGCCTTTTTTATCTGTATTAACACCGGGAATAAAGAATTAGTAGCATTATGAAGTTGAATATTTTCGACAACCCCGGCTACCGACATAGTCTTTTCATCTGTCACAACCACCGGCTGGCCGGGATCAAGTCCCAACATCTTTACTGCATATTCGGAAAAATAAAATCCATCTGCATGAGACAGGTTATTTTCCTGTACAATCTGTATCCCGAACAGATCCATAAAGGTAGTATCCACCACCAGATAAGGAAAATAAATATTTGTTCCTTCATAGGTAGCCCTGAAACCATCCCAGGAGTTAAAGGGGATGCCTTCGCTAAAGGCAATCCGGTTCACACCTCCCAGTTGCCGGAGTTCATTGGCAAGTGTGGCAGCTTTTTCTTTGTCAAGAGCAGAGACTTCCAGATTAATAATATCTCTTGTATTATATCCCAGCGGAGCATGGATCATATAATGGGTTTGCCAGATAACAATAATCGCACATCCAACCAATGTACAGGTAATCAGGTGCTGAAACGTAATAAAGAATTTACTGAACACCATTTTGGTTTGTTGACGGTACTTTCCTTTTACCACGTCTATCGCTTTTGCACGGGACAACAAAAGTGCAGGAAGCCAGCCTACCAGAATACTTATCAACAACACAAAAAGCAATATGCCTAAAAAGATACCCGGGGTTAAGTAATCAGAAATATAAATAGTGGTCTCCAGTAACCGGCCTGCATAAGGCGCACACAAATAACTCAGGAAAACAGCTACTGAAAATGCAACCAATGTCAATGCAAATGATTCCAGGATCAGCCGGAAGAACAACTCTATCCGGAAGGAGCCCAACAACTGGCGGGTAGCCATCTCCCGGGCCCGGAAACCATTCTGGGCGACAGTAAGATTGATATAATTGATCACTGCAAATATCAGGATCAGACAACCAATCATCATAACCATTTGTACATATAGTTTCTCTCCTTCTTCCAGAAATCCACCTTTATGAAGCATAGAAAAATAGAGGTCTTTGACCGGGATAAAAGAAACAGTAGCATATCTCTCCTGTTGATAAGGTAAATAGGTTTCACGGAAATAGCCGGCTATCTCTGTTTGTTTTGAAAACAACGTTGTACCCTCCTGTAATAACAGGAATATAACGGCAGAGGTATTCTGGTAATCCGCACTCTGAATCTCCGGATGCAGATATTCCATATTATCTATCCGCAACAGAATGTCACAATAACGGATCGCTGAGTTTTTAATATCAGACATCACTCCATTTACCATTACATGCAGCCCATTGGCAAGTTCAAGGGTCTGACCTAACGGATCACTGTCCGGAAACAGTTTGTTCGCAAAGGTTTCACTGATAATCGCATCGTTTTTTCTTTGCAAAGCATTTTCCCTGTTCCCGGACAACAGGTCAAAAGAAAACAGATCAAAGAAAGTGGAATCAGCTAAAAGCAGATTTGCAGTGATCTGTTTATCTGCGAAAGTCACAGCCTTTCCCCAAAAATGATTATTCAGGGCACACACCTTTTCTATTTCAGGATATCTCTCCTGTAACCGTTCCCCTATCTGATAAGAAAATCCGAAATTATCCTCATTGGCTAATGCATATATACGCTCCCCTTTTTCATGAAAATTATCTTTACTAAACTCCTGGACAGAGTATATAGTAATAATAACCACAAATGTGAAAGCAATTGATAACCCCAGTATTTCTATAAAGGTATAGAGTTGGTTATGACTCAAAAATTTAAGAT
>JAJQES010000307.1 GCA_021201565.1 Tannerellaceae bacterium | reverse complement strand
GTCCCTTCTTTTGTCTTTTCACGGGAAGAATTTGTTGAAGGAACACCAGTTATCAACAAACTAAGGGAATATAATGTAAAACTCATTGTTCTGGCAGGATTTATGAATAAAATTTCAGCACCCCTGTTACAGGCATTTTCTAACCGGATTATTAATATTCACCCGGCTCTTTTACCTAAATACGGCGGACAGGGAATGTATGGTATGCATGTACACAATGCAGTTGTAGCAGCCGGAGAAAAAGAATCAGGTATTACCATACATTATATTAATGAAGAGTATGATGAAGGAGCCATTATCTTCCAGGCTCAATGCCCGTTATATTCAGAAGACACTCCGGAAGATGTAGCAAATAAAGTCCATACATTGGAATATACCTATTATCCGCATGTAATAGAAGAAGTTGTAAATAAACTTGATTAAAATAAATAGAAACAGGCTTGATACGATTAGCTGATTTATCCGGTAATTCCTAAAATTTGAGTCAGAATCCTGATTCCTTCGGATGCACCTGCCTGTATGTAATGAACACCATTATAACAGGTATTCACTTCTTTCGGATCAATTAAATAAACAGGCTGGCCTTTTCTGATATAATTCAACAGGCCGGCAGCAGGATAAACATTTAAAGAAGTTCCGATCACAACCATAATCTCAGAATCTTCTACCAGCCTGATAGCTGGTTCTATCATCGGTACAGCTTCTCCAAACCAAACAATATAAGGACGTAACTGGTTACCATTTTCATCTTTATCTCCAATTAGAATATCAGGCTTATCAGGAGAGATAGGATACCATTTTTCAGTATTATTCACCGGACATGATTTCATTAATTCTCCATGTAAATGTAAAACATTTTTACTTCCGGCTCTTTCATGCAAATCATCAACATTCTGAGTAATAATGTGAATATCAAAATATTTTTCTAACGCAACCAATCCATAATGTCCCTCATTCGGCTTACAGGACAATAACTGACGCCGACGCTGATTATAAAATTCCAATACTAAATCCGGATCAGAAATAAATGCTTCGGGCGTAGCAACATCTTCTATCCGATATTTTTCCCATAAACCGTCTGAATCACGAAATGTGGAAATACCACTCTCTGCGCTCATACCAGCGCCTGTAAGAACAACTATTTTTTTCATCTTTAAGCTATTTCTCACAAATTTAATATATCTGAACTACATAGATATCTTTTGTTTTCTTTATTAGTAAATAAAGATTACATCTATTTCATTATCTTTGCCGGAGGCATGCGCTAAAATAGCGATGAGTTCCATGCCCGCATATTAAAAATTTCATTTGCATGAAAGAATTTATTATTTCACAAGCTCAGACGGAAAAAGCTGTTTTAGTCGGGCTGGTTACCCCGCAACAAAATGAACAGAAAGTAAAAGAATATCTTGACGAACTGGAATTTCTTGCTGATACAGCCGGAGCAACTACTGTAAAGATGTTTTATCAGCGGCTTGACCATCCCCACCCCGTTACATTTGTAGGAAAAGGGAAATTACAGGAAATTAAAGAATATATAGTTGAAAATGAAGTTGGCTTAGCAATCTTCGATGATGAACTTTCACCGAAACAGTTACGTAATATAGAAAAAGAGCTACAGGTTAAGATACTGGACCGTACCAGCCTGATTCTCGATATATTTGCAAAAAGAGCACAGACAGCCCATGCAAAAACACAGGTTGAACTGGCTCAATATCAATATATGCTTCCACGCCTGACCCGTCTCTGGACGCACCTTGAACGGCAACGGGGAGGTGTAGGGATGCGTGGACCGGGAGAGACACAACTTGAAACCGACCGTCGGATCATTATGGATAAGATCGCAAAACTAAAAGCAGATCTTGTTGAGATTGACAAACAAAAAAGTATTCAAAGAAAGAATAGAGGAAAAATGGTAAGAGTAGCATTAGTCGGATATACAAATGTCGGAAAATCTACTCTGATGAATCTGTTAAGTAAGAGTGAAGTGTTTGCCGAAAATAAACTGTTTGCTACCCTGGATACAACAGTGCGCAAAGTCATTATTGATAATCTGCCTTTCCTTCTGTCAGATACGGTAGGATTTATCCGGAAATTACCTACTGAACTGGTCGAGTCTTTTAAATCCACCCTTGATGAAGTACGGGAAGCAGATCTGTTAGTGCATGTGGTAGATATATCCCACCCTTCTTTTGAAGAACAGATAGAAGTTGTTAACAAAACGCTGGCGGAAATAGACGATTCTGAAAAGCCTATGATCATGGTATTTAATAAAATTGACGCATTTACCTTTGTTCCCAAAGAAGAAGATGATCTGACACCAAGAACAAGAGAAAATATTGATCTGGAAGAATTAGAACGAACCTGGATGAGCCGTATGAAAGACAATTGCATATTTATTTCAGCAAAGAATAAAACAAATATAGATGCGTTAAAGGAATTAATGTATGAACGGGTAAAAGAAATCCATATTACCCGTTTCCCTTATAATGATTTCCTTTTCCAGCAATACGACATCGATTAACTATTAAGTATATG
>JAJQES010000025.1 GCA_021201565.1 Tannerellaceae bacterium | reverse complement strand
TAATTTGCAGGATGATTTAAATCTATAATAGTGATCTGGCTAGTCGTATTTTCATCTATTAGATAATCTATTCTCTTTTATTTTAAACATAACCGTTCGACCCAAAATGTCTGAGACATGTAAAGATTCACCATTCAGCTGATACGTTTTTGGGAATAGAACTGCTTTATCTTTTTCACCTTTACAGCTAAATAAGAAACATGTATATAATAAAAAAAGAATTATATTTTTGAATAATAGCATTCCTATTGGGATTAAATTTATCTTATCGTTTTGCTGGCGCGGATCTCCGGATCCGTGCCCTTAACATGTGAAGTATTATAAGGCACGGAATCGGAGTTCCGCGCCAGCAAGAAGCCAGCAAGAAATAGCAAGTAATTCACCTTTTGATTATTTCAACCATCGGTCCAGCCAATCAAAGAACACCCGCTGGAACAATACTCCATTCTGAGGCTGTGCGATCCAGTGGTTTTCATCCGGATAGATCAGCATCTCTGCAGGAATCCCTCTCAACTTCGCAGCATTGAATGCACTCATCCCCTGGGAAGCCAGGATACGGTAATCCAGTTCCCCATGAGTCACCAGGATCGGCGTATCCCATTTATTAACAAACAGGTGCGGGGAGTTGGCAAATGTTTTCTGAGCCACCGCGTTACTCTTATCCCAGTAAGCGCCTCCCATATCCCAGTTCGCAAACCACATCTCTTCTGTTTCCAGATATTGCTGTTCCAGATTAAAGATACCGGCATGAGCAATAAAAGCTTTGAAACGCTTCTGGTGATGTCCGGCCAGCCAATAGACAGAGAAACCACCATAGCTGGCACCTACTGCTCCCAAACGGTTCTCATCCACATACGGTTCGTTAGCCACAGCATCAATCGCGGCAAAATAGTCCTTCATATTCTGGCCGCCATAATCACCGCTGATCTGCTCCAGCCACTCCTGGCCAAATCCCGGTAATCCCCGGCGGTTAGGCGCGACAATAATATAATCATTCGCAGCCATGATCTGGAAATTCCAACGGAAACTCCAATACTGGCTAACCGTACTTTGCGGTCCACCCTGGCAATATAAAAGTGCCGGATATTTCTTATCCGGATCAAAGTTTGGCGGATAAATCACCCAGGTCAGCATCTCTTTTCCGTCCGTTGTTTTGATCCAGCGGGGTATGGATTTACCGACTGTCATTTGGTCCATAATCGCTTTATTCTCAAAACTGATCTCAGTAGCATCGCCGGTAGCCGTATTAACGGCAAATAATTCCGAAGGATACTCCATAGACTGGCGAATAGCTACCATTGTCTCCCCTTTTGCATCCATATCCACATAATCATATTGTCCGGTAGTAATCTGACGGATTTGTTTATCCAGCCCGATCTGCCAGATATGAGTTACCGCCTCTTTACAGGCAATGAAATAAAGGGACCGGCTGTCCGGCAACCATTGGAATCCATCCGTATTATAATCAAAATCAGAAGTCAGGTATATTTTCTCACCTGTAGTCCGGTCTGCAACAAACAGACGCATTTTATCCGACTCATATCCGTCACGCTCCTGGCTGATCCATGCGATATATTTTCCATCAGGTGAAAATTGCGGATGTGTATCGTAACCCATCATCCCCTCCGTCAGGTTAGTAGTTTGCCCGCTGGGCAGATCATACAGGTAAATATCCGAATTGGTCGATACACTATATGCCAGTCCCGTCTTCTTACGGCTGGTGTAAGCCAGCTGGTTTCCATCCGGGCTCCAGGCAAAATCCGATACACCGCCGAAAGGTTTCATCGGACATTCATACGGTTCACCCTCCATAATGTCTTTTGCACCACTTATACTCTTTCCGTCAAAAGAAGCAATAAACGGATGAGGAATTGTTTCTACCCATTCATCCCAATGCTTATACATCAGGTCATCCACAATACGTCCCGTAGCTTTCGGCAGATCCGGATAGATATCCGGGGCACGCCGGCCATACTTAATGTCTGAAAAGAACAAGACTTTCGTCTCATCCGGCGAAAACAGGAAACCATTGATCCCCCCTTTAAAATCACTCACCTTTCGCCGGTTGCTGCCATCCGCGTTCATGATCCAGATCTGGGAACTCCCCCCTTCGGATGAAAGGAAAGCAATCTCTTTTCCTCCATGGATCCATACAGCATTTTGTTCACTTTGCGGAGTCCGGGTAATCTGTTTTTTCTCACTTCCATCCAGATTCACCACAAACAATTCACGGTTACCTTTATTCTGTTCAATGCTGATAAAAGTAACCCCGTATAAAACTTTGGTTCCGTCCGGTGAAAGTTTAGCGTCACTAACCCGTGCCATACTATACAGCACTTCCGGAGTCATCCGCCCGTCAGGTACAGTGAATTCCACCCGCCCGATCAAAGGAGCCGCCGGTTCCTCCGGTTTCTTTGATTCCTCCGTACAGGCACTCCATAATACGGATGTTGCCATCATGATTGTTCCGATAGATTTATTCATGTAAGTTTAGGATATATTATGTTTATCATGCGAAAGTAGTAAATAATATTTATATC
>JAJQES010000206.1 GCA_021201565.1 Tannerellaceae bacterium | reverse complement strand
TGAAAACACTGGAAAGATTAGTAGCAGAGAAATTATTGAAAATAAAAGCCGTTAAATTACAACCGGCCAATCCTTTTACCTGGGCCTCCGGCTGGAAATCTCCAATTTACTGCGACAATAGAAAGACTCTTTCTTACCCGGCTGTCCGTAGTTTCATCAAACTGGAACTGGCTCGTGTTATCAGTGAAAAATACGAGAACGCAGACGCTATTGCAGGAGTAGCAACAGGTGCCATCGCACAGGGAGCATTAGTAGCCGACCTGTTGGGTTTACCGTTTGTATATATCCGTGCAACCCCCAAAGACCATGGTCTGGAAAACCTGATCGAAGGTGAATTAAAACCAGGTTCAAAAGTAGTAATTATAGAAGACCTTGTATCCACAGGCGGTAGTAGCCTGAAAGCGGTACAGGCTGTGCGCAACTTCGGTTGTGACGTGGTTGGTATGGTCGCCATCTTCACACACGGTTTCCCTATTGCAGCACAACAATTCAAAGAAGCACAGGTAACATTGACTACCCTGAGCAACTACGATGCGGTTATTGAAGAAGCTGTCAGAACCAACTATATAGATGAAGGTGAGATCCAGACATTACAGGAGTGGCGGAAAGATCCGGCCAACTGGAATCCGGAACGCTAATCAGTAAAACAGGAAAATGACAGAATTTGTAAGCGAAGTAAAGCAAATACCGTACAGTGATGAACGGGTTTTCAATATGCTTTCCGATCTTTCCAACCTGGAAAAGATCAAAGACCGTATTCCACAGGACAAAATAAAAGAATTTTCTTTTGATACCGATACCTGTAGTGTATCCGTAGATCCTGTGGGAACTATTACCTTTCAGATTGTTGAACGGGATCCCTTCAAAACAATCAAATTCACAACCACCAATTCACCGGTTCCCCTTCATTTATGGATCCAGTTGAAACAGGTGGAAGAAAATGATACCCGTATGAAGATCACCGTTCGTGCAGACATCAGTCCTTTCCTGAAACCGATGGTATCAAAACCATTACAGGATGGGATTAACAAAATGGCAACACTTTTGGCAAGTCTACCTTATTAAAGAGCGCACATGGCACAGAAACTTTGGGAAAAGAATGTCCTGGTAGATAAAGAAGTTGAAAATTTCACAGTCGGTAAAGACCGTGAAATGGATCTTTATCTGGCTAAATATGATGTATTAGGCTCTCTGGCCCATATCACGATGCTGGAAAGTATCGGTTTGCTGACTACGGAAGAACTACACCTACTGCGTGAAGAACTCAAACAGATCTACCAGCAGGCAGACCAGGGTGAGTTCATTATAGAAGAGGGCGTAGAAGATGTTCATTCACAGGTGGAATTGATGCTGACCCGTAAACTGGGAGATACAGGGAAAAAGATACATAGTGGCCGCTCCCGTAATGACCAGGTGTTAGTAGACCTCAAATTATTTACCCGTGCACAGATCCGGGAAATCACCCAATTGACATTCGGGTTATTTACTGTTCTGTTAGACCAGAGCAATCGCTATAAGGATGTATTATTACCTGGTTATACCCATTTACAGATCGCCATGCCTTCCTCCTTTGGCCTATGGTTTGGTGCCTATGCCGAAAGTCTGACAGACGATCTGCAACTGATGCAGGCCGCTTATAAAATCTGTAACCGGAACCCCCTGGGTTCCGCGGCCGGTTATGGTTCTTCCTTTCCGTTGAACAGAGAAATGACTACGGAGTTACTCGGCTTTGAAACCATGAACTACAATGTAGTATATGCGCAAATGGGCCGGGGTAAAATGGAACGCTCTGTATCTTTTGCGTTGGCAGGCATTGCGGGCACACTTTCCAAACTGGCGTTTGATGCCTGTATGTATAACAGCCAGAATTTCGGCTTTATTAAACTACCGGATGAATTCACTACCGGGTCCAGCATCATGCCTCATAAAAAGAATCCTGATGTATTTGAACTGACACGGGCTAAATGCAATAAAATACAGGCACTTCCCCAGCAGATCACATTGATCACCAACAATCTTCCTTCCGGCTATTTCCGGGATCTCCAGATCATCAAAGAGGTATTTTTACCGGCCTTTGACGAACTAAAAGAGTGTCTGCGGATGGTCACCTATATGATGAAAGAAGTAGAGGTGAATAAACAGATCCTGGACGACCCGAAATATGCCCTTCTGTTCAGCGTAGAAGAAGTAAACCGCCTGGTGCTTTCCGGAGTACCCTTCCGGGACGCATACAAAGAGGTAGGACTGGCCATCGAAGCCGGACAATTCACACCGGATAAAGCGATCCATCATACGCATGAAGGGAGCGTAGGGAATTTATGCAATGATCATATCTCTGTGCTGATGCAGAAAATCGTGGATAATTTTTCTTTTGAAGAAGCAGTAGATGCGGAAAAGCGATTGCTTCAATAAAGCAGATTGAATTTTTATCTCAATTATTTGCAGATATAAAAAAGTTATCTACCTTTGCAGACGCAAACACAACCATGCGAAAGTAGCTCAGTTGGTAGAGCATAACCTTGCCAAGGTTAGGGTCGCGGG
>JAJQES010000006.1 GCA_021201565.1 Tannerellaceae bacterium | reverse complement strand
TATATCCTGATTCTCTTTACTGCTAATAATCAAATGAAGGTGATTAGTCATCAAAACCCACGCATAAATGACTAAACCTTTGTGTTGTTGACAATATTTCAGGAATTCAATTATTATATATTTATATTGAGGACGTGTGAAAATATCTATCCAGTCAACCACTGTTGTAGTTACAAAATAGAGTTCTCCTGGGATCCGGTTTTGGTACTTCATGTTTTTCTGTTTTGGTTGGTTAGTCAAAAATAGATTATTTATTTGATGTGACAAATTTGTTTTTAAATAAATAGCGGATCGGAGATCCTTATACTCCACAGGCGGGGATCCGGAGATCCCCTTCGACCAGAATCACAGATCCTTATATCCGATAAATGGGGATCCGGAGATCCCCATTGACCAAAATGTACCAGTACTGAATAAAAATAAATATTACCTCTTTGTAACCGGGATCAGGTGGTATTTGATATTCTCCTGTACCGGGGTGATCCGGACGCGGCCGGTGACCGGTTCGGAGTTGATGCGGCCCTGCCAGTTGCCTTCCCGGTCTTCTATATGGATGTCTATACCATAGTTTTCCAATCCGGGCAATGCCAGGTCAAACTCTATGCACTCCGTACCTTCGAGCGGAATTACTTCCCAATTGAATTTTTCCTTTTTTATAAGATACACCCCTTTACCGGCCAGATCTCCTTCTACCTGTTGGTCATGACTATCTAAATAAAAGAGTTCCGGACTATATACTTTGTCCAGACGGGTTCCTTTTTCATCTCCTGTTACAGAACAGGAGAGAATGCCTTTTGCCGGATGGGACGCATAAAAACCATACCGGGAAAGGTGCACCGTTTTATCCTGAAGGATGCATCCTTCAGGGGAAAAGGTCCATCCTTCCGGCGAGAAGGATACATACACTTCCAATCCGCTTTGATACCGGATTTTCAGCCGGGACTCTTTGGTGACCAGTCCCTTTTGAAAGGCTTCGGAAGGAGTATAAAACTGCTCCCCATCCGAATAGAGTATCTCTTCAACGGGAATCATAGCATACCCGGTTTGCAGGGGTTGAAGCATGGCATACCGTTTCAGGCTCACCGGCAGGGAATAATGTAACTGGGCTATATGCCCGTAAGCAAAGGCATACGCCAGATAAGCATCTTCTTCTCCGGTGCAACCGGCATCCATCTGAAGGGGATGGATCTTTAATAACTGGAAATCCGGAAAGACCGGTACCTCTTCTAACCATCCATTTCCATAGTTGCCATCTACCAGGCCGGCATACCACCAGTGGTTCATGCCTTCGGAATAGATGGGCCCCGGATAGGACCGGCGTTCATTGAGCAGTAACATCCCGTAATATTCAAAGACGGAACGCAGTTTACCGGCGCCCGGTGAATAGGGATGATAGTCTACCCGGCTCATCGGGGGAACGGCTGTATGGACATCACAATAGGAATGGTTGGTTCCAAATAATTGTTGAACACGGGGAGCAAAATAAGCCTGCTGTTCCCAGGCAATATGGGGTTTAGGGGAATAGGTTCGTGACCACGAGACCTGCCATTCCCCTTTGGGACCTACCTTCACCCAATCCCGGTTCCACTGTTTACTGACCGGAGACAGATCGGTATAGTTGGTATAGAATCCGATACGCCAATCCTTTGACTTCACAAACCGGACAAACTCTTTTAACCTCTCTGTCCCTAACTCCGGGTTGGGTTCAAGCCGGAAAGTAAAGGACTCTCCGTCCTTCCGCCAGAACTCTTCATGGTACCGGACACTCACTTTATCCATTCCATAAAAGCGGTAGGTAGCTACCTGTTCGCTCAATAGTTTCAGATTGCTTCCCATACCTATCAGCCATGCACGGTCCGCCTGTCCTTCCCGTGCGGGTGAACCCGGATTATCTACCGTCGGAAAGACTTCATGTATATCTTCCGACACATTGATAAAAAGCCGTTCCCTCAAAGGGTTCCGGCGGTCGTCCAACAGAGGGATGTAACGGACTCCTCCATTATAGGAGGCGGTCCCATTCTGAATGGTATTTCTCCCCGGAAATATAGCAGAGGCATTGGTATAATACCAGTCGAACATGGAGAAGAAAAAATACCCACCGCTATACAACAGATTCGGACGTTCATACCCATAATTATACACCAGAAATGGCACGGGCTCTAAACGGGCACCGGAAGAGATTTGCGTCTCACCCACACGGACCTCCGCCACCCGGCCTTTGTCTGCCAACTCTTCAATGATCCAGACCAGGGATTTGTTATGGATGGTATAAGCACATCTGAACGGTTGCTGAAAATCTTCGCCGGTAGCCTGCCAGTCCAAGAATAGGGTATCCTGCCGGAGTTCTTTTCCCAGCAGGGTCCACTCTTCCGGTTGTTCATTTTCAAAGACAATCCCTGCACCCTGATTTAACAACACTTTTTCATCCGGTTTTACTAACGAGACAGGTGCAAAAGGAGCTACAGGATCGACTTCGTAACAGAGATAAGATTGGGCATCCGTGTAAGAAAAATAATATTTCCCTTCTTTGTGTTCTGTTTGATTCACCCCGTCTGTTTGTTTACACAACGGTGCGATGGTTTCCGGCCGCAACGGAAATGGCAATTTATCCGGTAAGGGAGTATAGGCAACGGGTATATATTCTTCTTTAAAAAGATACGAATTCCCCAGATAAATGGAGTGGGTTTCCCCAATATCCGGTTTGGCACAGGAAAAGCCATACCCGGCAAAGCGAACCGGTTCCTGCAAAGGGGCAGGAAGCCGGAAATGATTGAGAAACCAGTATTTATGCTGGAGTTTTTCATACCCGGCCTGTACCATATTCATCCGGTGTTCCTTTCCTTTTCCATCTATTAATATGACATAGAGGTCCATCGCACTGGCCGGATTTTCTTCCCAGCACCAATGATCGCCCCAGGTCCAGACCTCGATACAGTTCCAACCGGCCAGCAACCGGGGTTCTTTCAGTAACAGGTCAAACCCGGCATCATCCGCATGGGTCGTATAAACAATCCGCCCGCTGTATTCTCCCCACACCCGTTCCTGCCGGGTACGGTAAAGGGCGGCCTCCGCATGAGTGGACCGGATGGTCCACTCACTGCAATCATTAAATGTAAGGAAAGGAGGAAATTCCTCCGTACGGCCTTTCATTTCGTAGGGAGGTTCGCCTATCGCCGTCTGGTACGGGTCACTATTCCGGCCCTCTTTTACCTGTTGGGCAAAAACCGGCACAAAAATGATCGCATATATAATAAGTATCAGCGTATATTTTTTACTTCTCACTTTCTGATTTACTCTATGGTTCTGACACAACGCACATTTACGGCTCTGGAGGCCGTACCATCTCCTTCACTCCAGGGACGTGAGGCATAATGCCAGGGTATAATATCCGCCGCATCCCAGTTAAAGACTTCGTACATATAGGCTGTTGTTTCCGAGCCTACAGTCGTGGTCCAGTAAGCCGATTTCCCATCTGCCCCGGCATCCAGAATATCGTTCTCACCCACATTGGCGTGCCAGAAATAGCCGGCCGGCACCAGGCTCAACCCACTTTCATTGGTCACCCCGGCCAGATTTCCCCAGTAGCGGTTTGCCTTAGCCTTTTTAGCCGGTTCAGGGGAAAGGGTTTGTAACAAATCTTCCCAGTCACGTTTGGTAGAAACATGCCAGCCATCCGGACAAACACCCTGTAAAATGGTGTGGTCGCTTTCACCGGCTTTCTGCCAGTCCCTGAGGGCAGTAGGCCAGGAATAATACTGCCCGGTTATTCCCGGATCGGCTACCACCCCTCCGGTATAGGTTTTGGAAGGCAGATCCACTGTCGTAAAA
Source organism: Tannerellaceae bacterium (assembly GCA_021201565.1). Classification (GTDB taxonomy): domain Bacteria; phylum Bacteroidota; class Bacteroidia; order Bacteroidales; family Tannerellaceae; genus UBA4116. The sequence goes on along the minus strand of JAJQES010000006.1, from coordinate 11,741 downwards.
GCGGTTCCGTCACTATACATCGTAGCCCGCAGGTTCTCCGCCAGCCAGAAGTTATTCCCGATCTTTACCACTTCATACGTTTCGGGATGAGCCGGGTCACGAAGATCGGTCAGGGGTTTCACCATTCCGGTTAATACCATATAACGTATTTCGGAGGGTTGAGTCATGACATTGACGGTTGAATTGATCCGCCAGTACACAGTCCGGGTCAGATAGGCTCCGCCCAGACCGGACAGGATCTCATCCAGGAATCCCTGCGTTACCGCATACGATTTGGCTGTTCCCAACTCTTTTGTCCGGTAAGTGGTAAATTCCTCCGACAAACTATACTCCATTGTATAGGTAACTCCGGGGGCATCCGCTTCCCATTGTAAGGTAGTGGCTACCTGTGAAGACTGACTATATTCCAGTACGTACCGGGTGCCATTGGCGGGTCCGTCCGTTAAAATCACCGGAGGGGCAGCGGTAGCTGCTTCAAACCTTCTGACGGTAAATTCTCCGGGGTCTCCTGAGACCGCCCGGATGGTATCGTCCGGTATTACTTCCCAGTACATTTTCTTTTTCTGAGAGGGCACCATCTCAAACTCCTGTTCCAACAATTGGTCGAACTCCAATTGTGTCAATGCATACAAACTAGTTTCTCCGGCATTCCATATCACCTCTTTCTCTAACTCCTTATCATAAAGAAGCACTTTAAATTCTACTCCGGTTGTATCACATTCCCAGGCAAATACAATCTCTTCGGTAGCCTGTGCAGCCTGCAGGAAGATTTCCTCTCCCGCTATGGGTTGCAATAAAGTAATCTCTACCGGCTCAGGAACAAACCGTTGCATGGCTATTTCACGCACCGCACTGTCCTCAATAGGGTTATTCAGGTTTCCGCTGCCTGTTACCTGCCAGTAAAGCGGAACCATCTCACCTTTATGGACACCGGCTGCTGCCAGCCACTCATCCAAGGCTTGTTGGGAAAGGGAGAGGGAGTGCTCCTGCCCGCAATTGATCTCTATACCTTCCGTTAGTTCTTCTGTTAATCCTAAACGGAACAGATAGGCATCTGCCGTAGTTTCACACCGCCAGGTAAAGATGATCATTTCTTCCGGTTTTTCCCGGTCGAGAATCACTTCTTCCAGACTAGCGGGAGTTTCCAGAAAGATCACATTAGCGGGCAGGTCACACCGGGTAATATGGAGTGTACGAACTTCATCACACCAGCCAACTTCCGGGTCTATGACTTCCACCGACCAGTAAATAGTCTGCTTCTGTCCGATCCCTACCTCCATTTTACTTAAAATGGAATCGACCTGCATAGTAGAAAAGGAAAAGTCAGACCTCACACCGGTAAAGACTTCATACCGTTTTTCTTCCATATCTTCACTGACACTGAAGATCAGATTGTAGTCAATAAAGTTGCGTTTGGAATACCAGGCAAATTTATAAAGGGTATCCGGACGCTGGTAATCCAATACCCAGGAAGTATCAGCCGCAGGGAATGAGAGGTAGGCAGGTTGGCGTCCTACTTCATAGAAATCATTCTCCTGTTTGCATCCGGCCATAAAATAGAGGAACAGGCATCCGGCCAGTCCGGTATAGAGTGCTATCTTTTTATATGTTTGTTTCATAACCCATCTGTTTTAATGATTATATGCTCCGATATGGTTGGTCGTGCCGGGAGAAGCTCCCCAGAAATCGAGAGTAACAGGAAAGAATCCGCCATCCTCAATGGTTGTGCCGGCATTCAGACAAGGTGACCCGGTAGCCAGTTTAAGCCCTTCAAGGATCTGCTCTTTATCTACCAGCTCATTGTTGCTAAGAAAATCCTCCACTAATCCGGCGAACACGGGATCTACCGCTATATTTTCCGAATTATAGTCGCCTGAACCGGGGACCGGGGTAGAGTAGCCATATACACAATTGTTCCGGAAAATCAGGCCCTGGTTTTCCTCCAATGTTCCGTAATTGAGTTTACAGAACGGATTGGCTTCGCCGGTGGTATTGTAAAAGATGTTATTCATAAAGACTAAGGAACCGGGAATATTGGTATAGTAATCAAATGTAATGGCTGAGTTATCCGCATGCCGGGCGGCCGACTTCGTTTTTATAATGGTATTGTTATAAAAACAGGCACTTGCCACACGGCCCACCACATCAATAGTAGAGGAAAGGGCTTTTCCGTTTTCTTTCAGGTAATCCCGGGTCCCGTCATTGATGCTGATATTGTAGCGCACAATGGTTCCGGAAGATTCGGCATACCCTTTATCAAAAGAGACATCGGAGGGGCATAACAGGAAAAAGCCGCCTGCATTGTTGTAAGAGATATTGTATTCAAAAAGGGTATTCTGACAATTCTGGTCACAGTCAAACGCCTGTCCGTCCCAGGTGGCCTTGTGGTCCTGCACGATGTTATACCGGAAAATGGTCCGGTCACTGTGCATGCACCATACGGCAGCGGCGGCTTCAATGGCATTGGGTGCCCCTTCCGGTGAAAAGGCTCCTTCGGCACACTTGCGGACAATATTCTCTTCTACCAGCGCATCATCGCAACCATTGATAAGGATATGGTCGCCGGGAATCCCTTCAAAAAGATTCCTGCGGACTACAAACTTCGTGTTGGCTTTACGGAGGCTCCGGTCGCCGGTACTCAGATAACCGATTACCCCATCGCGCTGGCAATTGAGAAAATGGCAGTCTTCTATCAGAATGTCATTGAAATTACTGGGTGAGGTTCCTTCTATTACATTGAAATAATGGATGGCTGCGCCACCCTGTTCGAGGTGTTGGGTTTTATTTCCGTACACGTCCTGCACCACACACCGTTTAATATGAATATGATTCATGGTTCCTCCGGGAATATTCTCAGCGACCAGCCGGATACCGGCACATTTAGGATAAGGTTCCGCGCCTTTATTGGTGATTTTCAGATCATGGAGTTCCCAGTATTCCACATTCTGCAACAGGATGGTTTCACTCTTTCCCCCTCCCCGGATCTCGGGCAAGGGCAACTCTTCATCCCCGTAAGAACCCAGTACAATGGGGGCGCCGGGGGCGCCACTGCCTTTCAGGGCCAATGTTCCTTCATACACAGTGCCCCGCTTAATCAGGATCGTATCTCCGGCTTTCCAGCTTCGTTCCAGCACGCGGTCTACACTTTCCCATGCCTGGGAAGGAGAATGGCCGGTATTGTAATAAGCTCCGTTCTCCGGATCAATGTAATAACGGTCCGGGTAAGAGAGTTCTTCCTCTTCTTCACCCGGCACCTCTCCCGCCGGATCATCACTGCATGCGTTCCAGAAACCCGCCAACAGGAAAATGAATAGATATATCCAGTTTTGTTTTTTCATTGTATTTTGCATTTATCGGTTACTTGATTTGATCCATCACACATCTGACCGGGTACATCCGGTTCTCTACACCGGGTACAATACTATACGCCTGCACGTAGATTCCCTCCACATCGTCATAGAGCGCAAGCATAACCGCTCTGTTCGGGTCATCATCCAACGCTTTTTCACCCCAGGCAAAAAGCATATCTTTCAGGCAGGGGGAGGCACTCCAGAAACCGGCCAACGGATTGGACCCTTCGTTTATATCTTCAGATAGATACGGTACCCCTTCATGCCAGTAGAACCCGGAAGCCATGATATTCATTTTAGTATCATTGGTAATGGTTCCGGTAGTCCGCCAGTAGGAAGGATCTTTTACCCGGTTTCCACCGGTATCCGTGCCGAGATATTCCCGCAGTTTATTGTATTCATCCAAAGAAGGAAGATGCCAGCCATCCGGACAAACACCCTGTACCGGCTCGCCGGCTAACGTGGCTGCTTTGGCCTCCTCCCAGGAGATCCCGACCGCTGTTGCCCAGGAATAGTAATTTCCTACCCGGGTATCAAACATCGAATTACCCGTTTCCGCTACTTTGGCCTCCAGCGGAAATTCACTGCCGTCCGCATAGACGGTAGCCCGGAGATTTTCGGCCATAATGGTCATCAGTGACCCATCATTGAGTACAAACTGGCGGGCTTCATATTTCTCTCCATCCCGTTCATCCACAAAATTTTCCACCGCAAGGATGGCATTAAAATAACGCCAGGTAGTGGCGACTTCTCCTTTGCGGGTCTGTTCCACCTGCCAGAAAAACCGCTGGATACTGGCAAAATCGGGCCATACTTCACGGAGAGTCGCCAGCAGTTCTTCATTAGTTATTTTAAGGGAATCAGTGGCTCCCATCTCAAAGGTATATGGATGCTCAAAGTGCATATTGACGTCAAAAGAGATAGTATAAGTAGCTTCGGGACGGGCTTCCCAGGCAAATACCTGCATCCCTTCGGGATCAAAAAAATCAATTTGTACCGTAGCTCCATCCTCCGGATAAATAGCCCGTGCCCAGGTAGGATCCACATAGTCGATTTTTTCCTGGCAACCTGTAACCAAAAAGAATAGTGTAAATAGGATAAAATGAATCTGTTTCATAATCGTTGCATCTGTCAGGTTAATAATTCGGATTCTGATCGTCAGCCATCTCCGGGTTGGCATTGAGTTCAGTCAACGGGATCGGCCAGAGATAATCACGGTCTTTATTGAAGGAACGGCGGTCAATCACAATGGTTTCGTATTTCCATTCATCGGTTACGTCGCCGTTGCTATACCATTTCATCAGGGCTACATCAAGGCCCACAGCGTCCACCATCACCTTTTCGGCAATTTTCCAGCGGCGGATATCAAACCAGCGTTGTCCCTCGTGGTAAAGTTCTACCCGGCGTTCATTGCGGATCAGTTCCCGCATGGTCTCACGGGTCAGGTTAGGCAGGGAAGCCGAAAGGGTGATCATCCCTACCCGTTCCCGCAGGCGGTCAATCAACGGATAGACATTGGCAGGTCCATTCAGTTCGTTCTCGGCCTCCGCACGGGCCAATAAGACTTCGCCATACCGCATAATGATCTTATCGCACCCATCGTTCTGGGTATTTGCCAATGTGGGATTGGCCCCTTTTTTGGGGCGGTAGCCGGTCACATTTCCCCAACTGGCCGGTACCCAGTTTTCCTGGTAGCGGGATTCGGCATCCAGCCGGTACTCATCTCCCGGACAAAGCACAGACAATTTCAAACGGGGATCCCGGTGGTCGAATGGGCGGCCGGGATTAAATGCCGGGTCTGCCGGGATCGATCCGCCTCCTTCTGCGTCCAATGTTTTAACCGGCAAACCATTCTCCGTAAAGAAGCAATCAATCATTTGCTGGGTAGTCTGGAAGGAGTTCCAGTGATACCACATCATCGTCATATAACTGGAACGGAGATCGGTTGCGTAATTGATTTTGAAAATGGTTTCCGTATTGGAGGCATCTTCAATGCCTTCTTCCAAAAACAGTTTCTGAAAGTCCGGATATAATCCGTAGCCTAAGGCTTCTATTGCTTTGGCTGTCTCAATCACTGTCTGATGGTCATATTCATATTGCGCCATCCGCATTTTCAGCATATAAGCGGCTCCTTTACAGGCATATTCTCCTCCGAACTGGTGCCGGAGGTGTTCGATCGCAAATTCCACATCACCATATATAAACTCCATCACAACGGAGATCTCTTCCCGGGGCGGATTTTCCAGGGGAGAGTCTTCATCTAATAGCGGTACGCGTCCGTAGAAACTGACTAAATCAAAATAAAACCAGGCACGCAGAAAACGGGTTTCGGCGGCGATGGAGTTTTTATCACTTTCACTCATAGTGGTATTGCTGTTCAATCCCCGGACCAGGGAGTTACAGCGGGAAATGGCCTGCCAGTTTTTCATCCATTTGTACTCTGCCAGCCAACTGGCGGAGGTTTGGGTACCTTTGGCAAACTCAGCGGAATTTTCCCAGGTATTGGGATTAAAGGAGTTATCGCACATATTTTCATACCCATAGGGGAAGATATAGACCGGGCTATCGTCATACAAACAGGCATAAATCCCGGCCAGCAAACTCCGTGCCTGCTCTACATCTTTCAGAAAGGTATCGGGTGAAGCTTTGTCGGTAGGAACCGTATCCAGGTAATCAGAACAGCCCATCCACCCGCCAGCCAGCAGGGAGAGGATCAAACAGATATATAGATTCTTTTTCATGGCTCAGAATGTTAAGTTAATACCGGTTGTAAATGTTTTCACCAGAGGATAGTCATAAATATTGGTAGAATTGACGCCTGCCCGCTCGGGGTCAAATCCTTTGTAAGAGGTAAGCGTAAACAGATTTTGTCCGCTGACAAATATGCGGGCTCCCGTCAGGCGGATCTTTTGCAGGAAAGATGCCGGAACGGTGTAACCGATTTCTATATTCTTCAGGCGCATATAGGAAAGATCTTCCACATAATAGGCAGATTTGATAGAAGAGCGCTGGCTGTCCAGGAAAACCCGCTGATAGGTATTGTTGGGTTTTTCCGGGGTCCAGCGGTCTACCATCCATCCGGCACTGTTATAGCTGTTGAAGAAAGGCGAAACCAACTCGCCGGAACTCCATCCTTTTCCTCCCAATACCCCCTGGAAAAAGGCGGTAAAATCAAATCCTTTATACCGGGCACCGACGGAGAAAGAGTATAACATATCGGGATTGGGATCCCCCAATGCCACCCGGTCGTTATCCATATCAATCATACCATCCCCGTTCTGGTCTTTAAAGCGTATATCGCCGGGAGCAGCGACCAGCCCGGAATAGGAATTAACCGGATTGCCGTAACGGTCGAAGGTAACCAGATGGTTCCGGATCTCTTCTTCACTCTGGTAAATCCCTTCGATCTCATAACCGTAGAGCGTATTGATTGGCCGGCCTTCTTCCAGGAGAATCCCGTTGGTACTTTGCAGGATAGGACTTTGTCCTTTCAGGTCAAGGATCTTATTTTTATTAAATGAGAGGCTCACACTTCCGTTTAATTCTAACTCTTTTGTAACGGGTTGGTAGTAGGAGAAGAGGAACTCCGCTCCTACATTCCGCATCTTCCCGGCATTCTGCCAGGGTGTTTCGGAAAACCCAAAGGTGCTGGAAACCGGTAACTGCATCAATATATTATCGGTCTCTTTTATATAAAAATCAGCGTTTAGTGTCAGGGCATTGAATACGGTAATATCCAATCCTACGTTTTGTTGGGTAGTTGTTTCCCAGGTCAGATCTTTATTGGAAATATAGGAAAGGGCCGACCCTGTGGTACTCTGATTGTTCCAGATATAATTGGCACTGCCTACGGAAAGAATGTCAATACCTGCGTAGGCACTCCATATCTTTTCATTTCCCAATTGCCCCCAGGAGGCACGCAGCTTCAATTCATTGATCCAGGAAACAGCATTGCGCAGAAAAGGCTCTTCGGAAATACGCCAGCCTACAGAGAAAGAGGGGAAAAGCCCCCATTTGTTTCCGGTAGCGAATTTAGAGGAACCATCATACCGGATATTGGCTTCAAAGATATATTTATCTTTATAGTCATAATTAAACCGGCCGAACAGGGACAGGGTGCGTACCTCCGAGGCCCACCCTGCATTTTTCTGCGTAGCCGGATCCCCCACTTCGAGCGTCGGCAGATCGGCTGTCAACCGTTTTCGTTCTGTCTGGTAATACCGGTTGTCCCATTCCGCCTGTTGTCCGCCGGCCAGCAATTTGAAATGGTGGTCCTCTTTTACATTGATCCAATAGGAAAGAGTCGCAAAGGTGGAAATGTTCCCAAACTCATAGGTGCTCTCCCGGATCTGAGATTCCACCGATTGATTTTCTCCGATGGTTTGTTCTCCATTGGACCCTGTTTCTATGGTATACAGAGTTACATTGGGCGCATACAATTTACCGAACTGATGGGTACGGTCGTAGTTTACAGCTCCTTCCAGTTTCAACTGAGGGGTGATCTGAAGTTGCAGATTGATATTGCCGTTGAAGTTTTTCGTTTCTGTATTGTTATAGCCTCCCGCTTCCTTAACCGCATCATCGTAAAACCAACCGGTCCACCCGTAGCCTTCCATTTTAGCGTTTACCATAGGGTTCATCTGGATAATACGGGCTAATGTGGAACCGGTCCCGTTCACAAGGTCCACCTGTGTACCGCTATACCCGGCTATATTGGTGGCTATTTTCAGGCGGTCGTTAAAATGGGAACTATTAATATTGGAACGGAAGGTATATTTGGAATATTCTGTCCCGGAAAGGATTCCATCCTGGTTTAAGTAACCAATAGAGAGCGAATAAGCCAGGTGGTCACTTCCGCCGTTCATTTTCAGGTAATGATTATGCTGGGCCGCGGGTTTAAAATAGAAATCCGCCCAGTCGCGGTCCGGATACAGCGCCGGATTCTCTCCGTTCCGGAAATGGTCAATATATTCCTCCGAATAGGCAGGCTGTAAACCGGAATTGGCCCGGGCCTCATTGTATAACTCCATATAATCGACCGATCCTAATAAAGAGGGATACCGGGTGACGGACTGCATAGAGAAATAACCGTTATACTCAATAGCTAATTTGCCGCTCCGGCCTTTCCGGGTAGTGATCAGGATCACCCCGTTGGCAGCTTTGTTTCCATAAATGGCCGCCGAAGCCGCATCTTTCAGGACCGTCATGGATTCAATATCTTTCGGGTCAACTTTATCGAACGAAGATTCAAATCCGTCAATAATGATCAGGGGAGAAGAGTCATTCAGGGTTCCGATTCCCCGGACGGTAATGGCCCCCCCATCGGCACCGGGCTGGCCGGAATTCTGGGTCACCTGTACCCCCGGGACTTTTCCCTGTAAAGCCAGGGAGACATCATTCAACGGACGGTTCTTAAAATCGGCCGTGGAAACTGTGGCTACCGCGCCGGTCAGTTTCTCCTTCCGGGTAGTGCCATACCCTACTACCACCACATTTTCAAGTTCAATACTCTCTTCTTCTAAAGTGATTACCAGATCTTTGCGTGCAGTGGTTACCCGCAGGAATTGCTTTTTATACCCGATGTAGGAAATTTCAAGGGTCTCTCCTACTCTGGCATGAAGGGAGAAGAGTCCGTCTATATCCGTGGCAGTACCTACCGGACGGTTCTGGACTTTGATGACAGCACCAACGATCTCCAGATGGTTGGTATCCACGATCTTTCCTTCGATAAGGACTTCGGAACCCGGCTGGGCATACTGCACCTGTGTACAAAGCAGGCCCAGTAAGAGGGTAATCCAGATACGTAAAGGTGAGCTTTTGCAGATTTTCATTTCTTCATGGTTTTAAAATTTAGTAAACAACACTCTAAGGTTACTTTCAGGCTAAAGTATAGGTTATATAAGGAAGGGGCGGGATAGAACTGTCCTAAAATTATACCTCTCAGGCTGAACAAAAGGGCGTTAAAGGTGAAATGAACAAATTTGTATCTCCGGTAAACAAATCTATCCTCTTTTTATCCCGGGGAACAGATTCATGTATATGATACATTTGTTACATACTCTATACATCTGTAAACCAACGGCCGGCAGATCCAACATCGTGTTCCTGGAAGTTTAATCAAAGAAACAATTATTTTTCCAAAGAACATATTGGTTAGAGCGTTTTTAACTTTATAGATATTAATAGATTATTTCTATCTTTGTTGTTCTAAAAAGGTCCGGCGCAGGACCCTAAACTCCGCAGTGACAATTATGGATCATCCGTTAAGTATTTATAACACACTGACACGCAGGAAAGAACAATTCATTCCATTACATGCACCGCATGTAGGTATGTATGTCTGTGGCCCTACCGTATATGGTGATGCCCATCTGGGACATGCACGCCCGGCCATCACGTTTGATATTTTATTTCGTTATCTTACTCATTTAGACTATAAAGTAAGATATGTCCGGAACATCACAGATGTAGGGCACCTGGAACACGATGCGGATGCTGGTGAAGATAAGATTGCCAAAAAGGCCCGGCTGGAACAGTTGGAGCCGATGGAGGTCGTGCAATATTACCTGAACCGCTACCACCAGGCTATGGACGCACTGAATGTACTCTCTCCCAGCATTGAGCCTCATGCGTCGGGACATATTATCGAACAGATCCAATTGGTACAGGAAATTCTGGACAAGGGCTATGCATACGAAAGTTGCGGATCTGTCTATTTTGATGTAGAAAAATACAATAAAGATCACCGGTATGGTATTCTTTCGGGACGTAATATTGAAGATATGCTGAATACGACCCGCACACTGGACGGACAGGATGAAAAACGGAATCCGGTTGATTTTGCCCTCTGGAAATGCGCCCAACCGGAACATATCATGCGATGGCCTTCACCATGGAGCGACGGTTTTCCGGGATGGCACTGCGAATGTACGGCAATGGGTAAAAAATACCTCGGTGAACATTTTGACATACACGGGGGGGGGATGGACCTGATCTTCCCGCATCATGAATGTGAGATTGCCCAGGCAGTTGCCTCCCAGGGGGATGATATGGTGAAATACTGGATGCATAATAACATGATCACAGTAAACGGACAGAAAATGGGTAAATCATTAGGAAACTTCATTACCCTGCAGGAGTTCTTTACCGGCGAACATCCCATGCTGACCCAGGCGTATTCACCCATGACGATCCGTTTCTTTATTCTGCAGGCTCATTACCGCAGTACAGTCGATTTCAGTAATGAGGCATTACAGGCTTCTGAAAAAGGACTGAACCGGTTGATGGAAGCATACGAAAACCTGAACCGGCTGAAAGCTTCGGTCACTTCTTCGGTGGATGTAACAGGACTCCGGGAAAAAGGTCTTGAAGCGATGAGTGATGATTTGAACACACCCGTCCTGATCTCCCACCTGTTTGATGCCACCCGTGCCATCAACTCAGCAAAAGATGGGAAAGCAACCATTTCGGAAGCGGATCTGGCTGAATTAAAAGCCACTTTCCAACTTATGTTGTTCGATATATTAGGATTGAAAGATGAAGCCGTTTCCGGTGACAACAGCTACGAATCGTTCAGCAAAGCAGTCGATCTGTTGCTGACCATCCGCCAGGAAGCCAAAGCCAACAAAGACTGGGCTACCTCAGACAAGATCCGGAATGAACTGACTGCGATGGGATTTGAAATCAAAGACACAAAAGAAGGAGCCGAATGGCGGCTGAATAAATAAATTAAAAAAGCAGTTAGTAGTTGGTAGTTAGTAGTACGTTCGCTACGCTCACTTAGTAGAAATACCAAACGAGCAAAGCGAGTCTCTGCTAAACGAACGAAGTGAGTGTACTACCAACTACTAACTACCAACTACCAACTACTTTTAAGAATGTCTATCCGGGAATTTTTACAGGGGGATCGTTTCGCAGTAGCTGCCGGTGTGGAATTGCTGGAAGTCCGGAAAGGGTATGCCAAAGCCCGGATGCTGATTACACCGGAACATCTGAATGGCGGCGGTGTATGCCAGGGAGGAGCGATCTTTACACTGGCCGATCTGGTTTTTGCAGCCGCTACTAACAGCCATGCCAAAATGACCCTCTCCATTACGTCTACCATTCATTTTTTCCGTTCGGAGAAAGAGGGCTATCTCTATGCAGAAGCCCGGGAAATCTTCGACCACAAACGCCTTTCCAACTGTGAAGTAACCATCACCAACGAACAGGGCGACCTGATCGCCACCTTTACCGGCACAGGCTACCGGAAAGATATTGCACTTCCATTTGAACCGTTAAAATAATTTTTGTTTGTAAAAACCAGCGGCATATATCTCTCTACCTATAAATACAACCAGAAGATCCGGAAAAACACAGGCACCGGACCTGAAAAAACACAGGCAGGAGGCT
>JAJQES010000253.1 GCA_021201565.1 Tannerellaceae bacterium | reverse complement strand
ATGGTATTCATATCATTGATTTACATAAAACAGTTGCTAAAGTAGATGAAGCTGCAGAAGTATTGAAAAACCTGGCTAAATCAGGAAAGAAAGTGCTTTTCGTTGCTACCAAAAAACAAGCTAAACAAATAGTCGCAGACAAAGCATCTTCTATCGGTATGCCTTACGTGATCGAACGTTGGCCGGGTGGTATGTTGACTAACTTCCCAACTATCCGCAAAGCCATCAAAAAGATGACTACTATTGATAAGATGACTAAAGACGGAACATTTGATAATCTGTCAAAAAGAGAAAAACTCCAGATCACCCGTCAGCGTGCTAAACTGGAAAAGACCTTAGGTTCTATCGTAGACCTGACTCGTCTTCCTTCCGCTCTGTTCGTTGTGGATGTGATGAAAGAACATATTGCTGTACGTGAAGCAAACCGCCTGGGTATTCCGGTGTTTGGTATGGTAGATACTAACTCTGATCCTAACAACATTGATTTCGTGATCCCGGCGAATGATGACGCTACTAAATCAGTAGAAGTGATCCTGAATGCTGTTTGCGAAGCTATGAACGAAGGGTTGCAGGAACGTAAAGCTGAGAAAGTTGATGCTGAAGCTGCCGGCGAAGGCGAAGCTCCAAGAAGAGAACGCCGTGCTAAATCAGGTGCTAAAAAAGTTGTGAGAGAAACTGAAGATGCTCAGGAACAAGCTGCAGCCGAAGCAGATGCTCCTGTTGCTGAAGCTCCTGTTGTAGAAGCAGAATCAAAGGAAACAGCAGAATAAGATTTGGCTTTTGCCAAATACCGGTAGTTAGTAGTTGGTAGATCGTAGTTAGTAGATTACATTTTCCGGCTACTAATTATCAACTACTATCTACTAACTACTTTTTATTTAAAACAACAATAAAACAAAAATATTATGGCAGTTACAATGGCTGAAATCTCCCAGCTGCGCAAAATGAGCGGTGCGGGTATGATGGATTGTAAAAAAGCTTTGGAAGAAGCAAATGGCGATTTCGATAAAGCAATGGAAATCATCCGTAAAAAAGGACAGGCTATAGCCGCTAAGCGTTCGGATCGTGACGCTGCTGAAGGGTGTGTACTGGCTGCTGAAAACGGAAACTTTGCTGCTATCGTTGCATTAAAGTGCGAAACAGATTTCGTTGCTAAAAACGAACAATTCGTGGCTTTGACAAAAGATATTCTAAATGTAGCTTTAGATAAAAAACCGGCTTCTCTGGAAGAACTGCTGGCTGCTCCTTTAGCGGACGGACGTGCTATTCAGGATCAAATTACAGACCGTATCGGTGTAACCGGTGAAAAAATGGAATTAGGTTTCTATGAATTCCTGAATGGTGAAACTACTGTTTCTTATATTCACCCGGGTAATAAACTGGCTACTATTGTTGCTTTCAATCAGGCTGGTGTTGACTATCAGGTAGCTCGTGACGTGGCTATGCAGGTGGCTGCTATGAATCCGGTTGCTGTTCGTCCTGAAGAAGTACCACAGAAAACGATTGATACCGAAATGGAGATTGCCCGCGACAAAGCTCGCCAGGCAGGTAAACCTGAAAATCTGTTGGATCGTATTGCTGAAGGTGCTTTGCAGAAATACTATAAAGAAAATACACTGTTGCAACAGGAGTTTGTAAAAGACAACAAACTGACTATTGCCCAGTATCTGCAACAACAAAATAAAGATCTGACAGTAACTGCGTTCAAACGCGTTACATTGAATGTAGACTAATTATCAGTTATTTGATATATAATGAAAGGAGCCTCTGTAAGAGGTTCCTTTTTTTATTCTGTTAATTCAAATACTTCTTTTTCCGGATTATATAGAAAGATGTATTTAACAGGTTCCATTTTTATTGTTTCTATTCTTTCCGGCGGATCGTAATACTGACGTGTCCCTTTAAAAATAAGGTCGTTAAAGCCATTACCGTTACAATCTTCTATAGTGAGTTGCAGTTCCGGCGGATCGAATATGTCATAATCTGTATGTGCATCATAGGTCTTTATGAATTCATCCGGTTCACAGATATTTATGCAGTTATTATTTTTCATTCTATATATTTCGTGCCAGCCATTGCCTTTACCGGTGACATTCAAAATCAATAGTAAAGGGTGTTGATCCGGAAAAACTTCTATTAACTCATATCGGTTCGCCTGAAAATAGTTAACGGGTTTATGATCTGTTGTGATTAAAAATTGTATTTTCCATGGATAATCGGACATAGGACCATCCGGATAACTGTATTCTATTATGAGGAAATTAGTATCGCTGCCATAGAGCAGTATTGTATCTATTTGGGTAATATTCCCCGGTGTAAACACAAAAGGAGTATCTATATTAAAAGAGCTATATAATTGCCGGATAAAAATGAGTGAGTCGTTTTCTGCTGTGCCTATTAGTGGATAATGGTAAACCCACATGGAGGATGTGAGGAAGAGTGATAGCAGAGCAGTTATGATATAGATAGAAGCCAGTTTCATTCTTTATAAGTTCTTTTTCAAAGATAGTTAAAAACCAATGATACAGTTAGAAGGCGGATAATG
>JAJQES010000123.1 GCA_021201565.1 Tannerellaceae bacterium | reverse complement strand
GTTATCATCAGTATAATAGCCATTTGAATCTGATAAGTCCCATGGAGTAAAAATCATTTGTAAGGCTCCTGACGACCAGGGTTCCACTACATAGACTTCAAATTTCAGGACCGCATCCTCAAGGTCTGTATCAAACAGGTCTCCTTCAGGACGGCCATTGGATATTCCCCAGAGGTTGAAGCAGAATCCATCTTCGTCCCAGGTGGCACCGGACTCTCCGGACATGAATCCCTGGAACAGGACATAGTTGCCCGTAATGCCTTCCGGATCGGAATCCGCTATATTTCCGGGACGCCATCCTCCATCGGCATTCAATACATCCCAATCCAGGATAAAGCCACGGTCATCCCGGAACTGGAATAGTGAACGTCCCGTTCCATATACAGTGGTAACAGTAATATACCCTTTTTCGGCGCCTTCCGGTATCCTGAAAGCAACCTGTGTTTTCTCTACACTCAGGATTTCCGTTACCGGGATATTTCCAGCCATGGTAATTGTGAGTGGTGTATCTTCATCATCAATCAGATAATCACCATATAAAATAGCAACATCGCCGTCATGTGTATATTCATTAGAGATACTGGCTACAATAGGATTGGGTACCTGTACGCCAAAATCGAAAGCTACCGTATCCCTGTTCTGTGTCACTAAATACATTTTATTGGTAATCACATCCGGTATCTCACCGGGAACTGTAACGATCAGATAGTTATCTGTGATGAAGCTGGTATTGAGTGTTGCTTTCTGATCGTTGAACCAGAGTTGATTTATACTCCGCAGATTATTTCCGACTAAGCAGATAACACTTCCCATATAGGCTTCTACCACCAAAGAGTCAGCAGTTGCCGGGTCAGTCAGGCGCACATAATAAACTTCCGGTTTTCCGTCAGTAGATTCATATTTATCCGGATTGTCGTTACAAGCCTGAAAAAATGAAGCAGTACAGATCACAGCTATTAATAGCCATGCGTATCTGATTGTATATAAATTCAGTTTTTTCATGTTCCTTTATTTTATTAGTAGCTGATTGAACTTAAATCAAATTCCACCGGAGGTTTTGAAAGATTGGGATTCATGGTCAGATCCGTATCCGGGAAGGGAAGTTCAAAATGTTCACTTGTAATATTCGGGATAACCGGGTTGGTATCATAATAGGTAACTTCTGTATCCAGAATATCATTTTTATAATAAGTATCCAGTCCGTTATAGAAACTCCTTCTTTGTGCCTTTAGCTCTGCAATGGCTTTTTGTGGCTCATAATAGTGCCAGCGTACATAATCATACCAGCGGTCGCCTTCAGTGGCCAGCTCCAGGCGGCGTTCTTTCCAGATATCTTCCCAGGTGATAGATTCTTTGACGGAGACTCCGGCACGTCTTCTCACTGCATTATAAGCTTCCAGCGCTTTCGGATCTGACGTGGAAGCATTATTTCCCAGTACTGCTTCCGCGTAGATCAGGTAAACATCTGCAAGACGGAGCAGGTGGGTACTCAGGCTGGTTTGCATATAAGCCAGACCTGTACCGGTGGCTTCTTTGTGGTCATTGTCATTCCCTACGAGATGTTTCACCTGGTTTGCACCGGTCGCACTCTGGAATTCCCCTACCGAATTAATACAGAAATCCGCGTAATTAAATCCTCCCTGGTCTTTCCAGAAATATTCATACGTATCTCCGTACATCATCATGGTGGCTTTCCGGCGCGCGTCGTTATTATAGCGTGTCAGGCTTAATGCATTTTCATCAAAAGCATCCTGCAGATCAACTGAAGGTCCGGCGTAGCCACCCCAGCAGTCACCCATCTCACTGAAACCAACAATACCCAGGTCAGATTGCAATGTATTCTGAGATGTCCATATGTTGGATATTACCCAATGCCAGGCCAGCAGACTTTCATCACTGAAATTATTTTCCAGCCGGAATATATCCGAATAAACAGGCATTAGTTCACGACCACTCTCTTCTATTACTTTTAATGCATAATAAGCGGCCTGGCTAAGGTCTTCCTGATTCCGTGAACCGCTCATGTTCAGACCGGATCTGGTCAGATAGACTTTTGAAAGCAACCCGTAAGCACTATACAGATCTATCCGTCCCCTTGTATTGGAAGCGGGCAACCATTCAATGGCTTTTTCTAAGGTCATAATAATATAATCATATACATTGGCGGCAGTAGCCCTGTAGACTTCGTTATAACCTCCTGCGGCAAGCATATCCGAGTTGTTATGAATAATCGGAACTCCTCCGAAACAACGAACTAAGTAGAAGTAAGCCATAGCTTTCCATACTAATAACTCCCCTTTTACCGTTTGCTTCGTCTCTTCAGTAACGGCAGAACCGGATTTGGTATTGATATTTTCCATGATCTCATTACAGTAGGCATTCACCGACCATAAGGATGCCGACATACTCACCAGGTCCTCGTCCGTTGAATTGAGTGTGAAAGTCAGGTAAGGTGAACTACCCCAGTAATAATTACCGGCCAGTACTTCCCCGACTTTAAAGAATCCGCGCTGGAAATCATACCAGAGAGAATTATATAAAGGATTGACTGCCT
>JAJQES010000145.1 GCA_021201565.1 Tannerellaceae bacterium | reverse complement strand
GTGATACTACCTCCCAATGAATACGTATCCCATATCAATCCTCTGAAGTTACCGGAATTTACTCTGTCTCCGTTTGAACCGGCTACAGTTCCTACCCTCGGATGAGTCCCGGTAACGGTGATAACCGGATTCTCTACCCGGCAGGCTATTATCTGCGACTGACTATTCAGGATATCAGCCAGTATTTCCTGCAGAAGAGCTGCCCTTACCACTTCGGAAAGATTGTCCGGTAACAGGATAGAATTATACAGATTCTGTAATTCCTCCTCACTCAGCATATTGTTCACCCGTCCGCAAAGGGCTCCCACGTAACAGGTATCCACGGTTGTGTTAACCGTGATAACCGGATCAATCAGGTTGACATTTTTCAGATTGGAGTTACCCACGATCTGTGAGAACAATCCTGCTTCATAGGCTGAAGAAGTAACAGAAAGGTTTGATATCTTATGTCCTCCCCCATCATAGGTGGAATTGATCATAGAGATAGGAGTAAAATTTACTCCGGTCAGATCAATATCACATACCTGATAAGCAGAAGTATTATTTCCACTGAACGCCTGTAGCCTGTTAGCATCATTGATCAGATTGGATGAAGTGGGGATAAATGATTCGCCGGTAGTAAAATTATATCCGTACCGGTAAGCCCGTTGTTCACGCGGATTCACCTGTTCGGTAGCCAATAAAGAAAAGTTTCCGTCCTGATACAGAATATCATTCTGTTCAATTACATGGTTCATTTCATCATCCTGCCATATATAGGCTACATAACGACGCACATGCATACCTCCTCCGGTGTTATCCTGCGATACTACGAAATCATACCACTTTTCTCTTTTTCCGTCTGTTTCCGGATCTTCATTATCTACCGGATCAATAGCAGGTAAGATTTTAATATCCGGGCTTCCGTCATTAAAATCATCGGGATTCTCATTCACCAGAATAATTTCCATCCGGAAAGTATGTTTCGGATATAAAGTCAGTTCGATATAAAATGCTGTGGTTGGATTCACATTTACCTGTCCGCGGTAAGGGATATAAGTCTGTTCACTATAATCGCTCCGGGTAATAGGATAATTTTCCTCATCGGTTCTTTGTTTAAACCAGTTTTCCTGCAGGCTCATCTCTGCATTATAAGGATAAAAAGCCACCAACGTCATGTAATCATAGATATAAATATCTTTATCCAGCGGATTATCTCCTTCCGCCACGACCGGTACAAGTTTTCCCTCTTCAATACGGCATTCCATGTTGCGGATATAAGGTTTAGAGAGATCGTTATCATTATAATCGGATGTATAGTAGAGATAAAGTCCGATGTTATTCAATCCGCTTGTTCCTGCATCATTGATAGCCTCCACATTCGGTAATTCCCCTACCCGGGTCATCCCGTCAAATGAAACATACATAGTAAGCGGAGCACCATCTATACCGGAACCGGACTGGTCTGTCATATCGTTATCCGTACAGGACGTATGTATGGAAGAGATAACGAACAGACAGATCAATACAAGTATTTCATTAAATTTTTTCATTATATCATCTTTTAAAAAATGAAAAAGCATCTCTATTCCCCAGCCTGGTCGGGAAATAGAGATAGTTTTTTATTTTACAATAAACAAAGAGCTATTATCTTTTTACCGGTACAGGCCAGACACTTCCGGTTTGATTCTGATCCAATATATAGATATAGTCATCACCCCATCCGGTCTCCTGCAAGGCAGCATTAAGCAGACTGATGGTAGAATCAGATGCAGACTCCCGGGCAGAAAGGTCATTTCTCAGCTTTTCAGGACTTAAGGCAGAAACTTCTACCGTTCCTATGTCAACGGTATTTCCTACCGGATTTTCCTGACCGCCGAAAACTTCCGCTGCAGTTCCCACCAACCAGAAAGAATTCCGTATCAACACTTCCGGAGTCGTTACACTTGTACCGATTATTGCTCCCAGCGTTGTTCCCTCTTTCGTTAATAAACCGGTATTAATACAGGAAACAAAAGTATTTTCTTCCGGATTTTCATTATTTCCGCAGATCCCCCCCCAAAGTAACTCCGGCTTCTATATTTCCATTATTCACACAGGCAATTATAGTAGCCCCGGCTTCATTTGTCCCGCAGATGCCTCCTACAATACCGGGTGCTCCTACTATACGGGCTTCATTTACACATGCCACTATGGTACCTGCGTTCACAGCGCAGATAGAGCCGGCCACTTGCTGACCTGCAGCATTAATACGTCCGGAAACGATAAAAAGATCTTTAATAGTACCTTCATTCCGCGTAATTAATCCGGGACCCGACATCACCAGATTCTGTATCCGATATCCATTTCCATCAAATATACCGGAAAAAGTTTCCAGAGGAACAAGAGGTCTTGCATCTGTATAAGACAAACGATCCACATCTATATCATTCATCTGCTTATAGGAGGCCGTCAGATCTTTAGCAATATTAAATACCTGCACAGGAGTTGAAATCAGATAAGGATTATCTTCCGCAGCAGGTAATTCCGGATTTTCAAGTCGCATCCCTCCGGCGGAAAGCAATACCGTTAAGCCGGATCCGGAA
>JAJQES010000439.1 GCA_021201565.1 Tannerellaceae bacterium | reverse complement strand
TCACCAACTTCGTACTCCATGAACTGGGCCAGCCCCTCCACGCATTCGATGCCAACAAAATCCAGGGAGGCAAAGTCATCGTACGCACCCTGCCCGAAGGAACCAAATTCGTTACCCTCGACGGCGTAGAACGTACCCTGACCGACCGCGACCTGATGATTTGCGATACCCGGGTGCCCATGTGTATCGGAGGCGTATTCGGCGGGTTAGACTCAGGAGTTACTGAACAGACAACCGACGTATTCCTCGAATCGGCCAACTTCCATCCCACCTGGATCCGGAAAACTGCCCGCCGTTTCGGATTAAATACTGATTCCTCCTTCCGGTTTGAACGCGGACTCGATCCCAATAATACCCTCTACGTACTCAAACGGGCCGCCCTCCTCATCCAGGAAATCGCAGGAGGCACCATCACCGGAGAAGTACAGGACATCTATCCCGTACCCGCCAAACCGTACGACGTAGAAGTAGCCTTTCGCAGGATCAACAGCCTGATCGGAAAAGAAATTCCACGCGAAACCATCAAAAGCATCCTCGAAAGCCTCGAGATCCGGATCGTGGAAGAAACAGCCGAAGGCCTTCGCTTACAGGTGCCCCTGTACCGCATCGACGTACAGAAAGATGTAGACATCATCGAAGATATACTCCGCATCTACGGATATAATAATATAGAGATCGGCGAAAATGTCAAATCCAACCTCAGCTACCAGTCACCCACCGACCGGAGCTACCAACTGCAGAACCTGGTCTCCGAACAACTCAGCGGAGCCGGATTCAACGAGATCATGAACAACTCACAGACCGCCCAGGCCTTGTACGAAGGACTCACCACCTATCCGGCCGGCCGCTGTGCCCTGTTGCTTAACCCCATCAGTTCCGACCTCAATTGCATGCGTCAGACACTGTTGTTCGGAGGGTTGCAAAGCATCGAGTACAATCTCAAACGCAAACAAAACAGCATCCGCTTCTACGAATTCGGAAACTGTTACGATTTCGATGCTACCAAAAAGAATCCGGAGAACCTCCTTGCCGGTTACCGCGAAGAGTACCGCCTCGGCATCTGGCTCAACGGTAACCGTGTAGAAAATAGCTGGGCACATCCCGACGAGAAACTCACTGTGTACGAACTTAAAGCTTACGTAGAAAACATCCTGGTCCGCCTTGGAGTCAGCCGGAAAGCGGTGATTTTCGGAAACCTCAGCAATGACATCTATTCTGCCGGACTGAGCATCACCACCCCGTCCGGACGCCAGCTCGGAACACTTGGAATCGTACAGCCCGGACTCTGCAAAAAGTTTGACATTGACACCGCGGTCTACTTCGCGGAACTTTCCTGGACACTCCTGATGAAAGAGATCCGGAAAAACAAAGTAAAAGTAACCGATATCTCTAAATATCCGGCCGTCAAACGCGACCTGGCATTGCTTCTCGACAAAGCTATACCATTTGCCGAAATCGAGAAAATAGCAACCGGCAGCGAACGTAAACTGTTGAAAAAAGTAGAACTGTTCGATGTCTACGAAGGCAAAAACCTGCCCGCAGGCAAGAAATCCTACGCCGTCAGCTTTTACCTGCAGGACGAAAACAAAACTCTCAACGACAAACAGATTGACACGATCATGAAAAAGATCCAAACCAATCTCGAACAACAACTGGGAGCACAATTGAGATAAGAGAAGAAGTCCAGAAGTAAGAAGTTAAGAAGTTAAGAAGAAATAAAATAATAAACACCAATTGCCAATTCTCAATTGACTACCGGCCTTCGCCACTTGTCAATTGTCAACTGTCAACTGTCAATTAAAAAAATATGGGAAGAGCATTTGAATACCGCAAAGCAACCAAACTGAAACGCTGGGGAAACATGGCCCGCGTATTTACAAAATTAGGTAAACAGATCACCATCGCAGTCAAAGAAGGCGGTGCGGATCCTGATACCAATCCCCGTCTGCGCGTATTAATGCAACAGGCGAAAAAAGAGAATATGCCAAAAGACAACGTAGAACGCGCGATCAAAAAGGCAACCTCTAAAGACTTTACCGACTACAAAGAAATGAACTACGAAGGCTACGGCCCGTTCGGGATCGCCATATTCGTAGAGACAGCCACCGACAACACCACCCGTACCGTAGCCAACGTACGCAGCTACTTCAACAAACATGGCGGGTCACTCGGTACCAGCGGAAGCCTTGAATTCCTTTTTGAACACAAATTCATCTTCCACATTGTCAAAAAAGACGGCATCTCGCTCGAAGACCTCGAACTCGAACTCATCGACTACGGTGTAGATGAACTGGAAATCGACGAAGATGAAATCATCCTCTACGGCGAATTCTCACAAAATGCCGCTCTACAGAAATACCTGGAAGAAAACGGCTACGAGATCAACAAAGTCGAATTCGTACGGCTCCCCAACGATCTTAAAGAGGTCACCGAAGAGCAAAAAGCAACCCTCGAAAAACTCCTCGAAAAACTCGAAGACGACGAAGACGTACAAAACGTCTTCCACAATATGAAAGAAGATTAATAAGAAGAAGTTAAGAAGTAAGAAGTAAGAAGTTAAAAAC
>JAJQES010000372.1 GCA_021201565.1 Tannerellaceae bacterium | reverse complement strand
CTCTTAATAGTAGTTTACAATATTCCCATTTCGATACAGATGCTCTTCGTTCCAGTTTGCAGGAAAATATTTTTCCGGATGACAGTACGACATTTGAGGATTCAAGAAGTCATTCAAAAATGATCAATAACAACTATGTGGCCTCCTTTCGTATGGAATGGAATCCTGACGATAAAACAACTGTTATTTTTACTCCGCGTTTCAATTATAGTCATAGTAATACTTTCAGTGACAGTTATAGTTTATCTTATGATGACAGGAATGACCAGATCTATCAGACAGAAGAAAACACCTATTCCCGTTCTACAGGCTATAATCTGAATGGAGATCTGACATTCAGCCGTAAACTGAATGAGAACGGGAGAGTGTTGACTGTAGGTCTTTCCGGAGGATATAGTGATAGGGACAATGCAGGCGATAACTACTCGCTGACAGAATATTACCGGCGTACATCCGGAGATCCTGTGGAATTGCTTGATCAGATATTTTCTCATACCAATAACGGACATAATTACCGTGTCAATATTTCGTGGGTGGAACCATTGGGAAGAAATAACTTTTTACAGTTCAGTTATAATTTCAGACGTAATAAGCAGGAGTCTGTTAAAAGTACTTACAGTATAGATGATAAAGGAGCGTATACGCTCCTTGACAGTGCTTATAGTCAAAGTTATGAAAATGACTTTATAAATCAGGTAATCACTCTTAATTTTCAGGCCCGACGGGAGAAATACAGATATACGATCGGTTTTCAGGCAGTTCCTTCTTACAGCAGGAGCCGGACATTTGTAGAAGATAAAACATTGTCAGATCTGTCCCGCAGTGTGGTGAATTTTTCACCTACGGCTTCTTTCGACTATCTCTGGAATCGCAGAACAAATCTCCGGATCAGTTATAGTGGAGAAACCAGTCAGCCAAGTATCACCCAGTTACAACCGGTAGCAGAAATTGCAAATGCTACAAATATCCGGATCGGGAATCCGGATCTCAAACCATCCTATACGAATCGTATGTCTGCCAGATACTAGACATTTTCTGAGCAACGGCAGAGTATGCTGGCAGTATCCGGTAATTTCAATTATGTGGTCAATGCCATTGTAAATAAAACCACCTATAATGACGACGGAAGTGGTAACCGGTTAACTACTTATGAAAATGTAAATGGAAATTATAATGGGTCTGTAACTATTTCTTTCAATTCCCCGTTTCGTAACAAAAAGTTCACCTATAATACCATGACTACCGGAAACTACTCAAATACAAACGGATTTGTGAATGGCGAAAAAACAGCAGTAATAGTCTGACTATCCGGGAATGGTTAGGATTAAATTTCCGTTCTGAATACCTGGATCTTGGGGTAAGCGGGAATATTAGTTTCAATGATATCAGTAATTCCCTTCAGGGACAGAACGATCAGACTACCTGGAATTATGGAGTAGGGGGGAGCACTACTATTTATCTGCCTTATGAATTCAGGATTGAAAGTGATATCACTTATTCTGCGAATTCCGGTTATTCGGATGGATATGAGCAAAAGGAAACATTGTGGAATGCCTCGGCATCCAAATCTTTTCTGAAAGGAAATCAGGCTATGGTCCGTTTCCGGATATTTGATATTCTTCAGAAACGTAGCAATACTTCCCGTACAGTAACAGCCAGTTATATCCGTGATTCCGAATACAACACTCTTAACAGTTATTTCATTGTGCAGTTTATTTACCGGTTTACTATTTTTGCCGGTGGTGGTTCACGGCGTGACATGCCTGGTGGCAGACGGGGACCCGGCGGGGACGGTGGCAGGAGAGGAATGGGTGAACGGGGCGGTCCTCCTCCCGGATTCTGAAAAGTCTGTATCAAAGGTCTCACTCTTCACCGTAAATCTCTGCCATTTTGAGCATAGAAGGGGTGACATCAAAATAAATGATATCCGAATCATAGTCGGGAGTAGGCGTAATATGTAAACAGTCATAAATACGTCCATTCCATTCCATTACCTCTTGATCCAGGACCTCAGTGATCCCGAAATAAAATTGCATCATCACATACTCATCTGTGATGGAAAGCACTTTAAAAGCTGTGCGTTCGGAATTCCCATTCCCCGACAGAGCAATAATATAGGTAAATTCCAGAAAAGGTTTTGTATAAAGGGATAGTTGTTCTCCCGGTAAACCCAATTCTCTTCCGGCCTGTATACAATAGAGGAGTAAACGTAAAGAGACAGGATTCACTTCGAGAGCCTTTTTTGAAACATCAAAAGCCTCCCGGAAATTTTTCTTTTCTATTAGTTCTCCTATGTGGTAATGAACAGTATCCAGACTACCGGTGTATTCTTCCCTGAACTGAAATCCATAATAGATGTAACGATATTCTGTGGTTGTAAGTGAATTATCCCCCTTTCCCATCCGATCCAGTAGTTTATCATATTCGTCCCCTTGTTTGACAAATTGTTCTACTAATGAAAGATCGAACCTTCCACCTTTGATCTGCGGGCAGACAGTTTGAAATGAACCTATAAGACAAAAAAGAAAAATGGTAAACCGCATAACTTTCATTTGTACATGCAAAAAT